>JASLBD010000174.1 GCA_030146745.1 Allosphingosinicella sp.
CACCTGCGCGGCCTGCTCTTCGAGACCGCCGACACCGAGGAGATCAACTATCGCAAGCGGCTCCGCGACGCGATGCTCCAGTCGATCGGCTCGTCGCGCTACGCCATCTACCACCACGTCGTCCGGCGGAGGATCGACGTCGGCCTGTCCGAAGGCCATCCCGATCCCTTCTCGCGCCAGCTCGACGCCGCCTGGCGCCGCCGCCTCGACGGCAAGCGCCTCTACATCAACGAGCTCTTCCTGACCCTCGTGCGGCGGCCGCTGCAGGGTCGGATCGGCCGCCTCGACCGGCTTCGCGAACGGCTCGGCCGAGCCTCCGCCGCCCCCGATGCCGGCGCCGGTTACGAACTCCATCAGCTCGGCCAGGCGCGCGACGCCCTGATGGCGGCCCTGGGCAGCTACGAGCCGCGCCTGCTCGGCGTCTACGACACCCCGCACGGGCCCTGCTCCGAGCCGCTCGAATTCCTCTCCATGCTCTACAATGGCGAGATGCGGCCGGTGCTCCTGCCCCTCCAGGACCTGGGCGATTACCTCCCCTACCGCCGGATCAGCTTCGGCCAGGAGACGGTCGAGCTCGGCCCGGCCGGGGCGACTCCGCGAAGCTTCCTGGGCCTCGTGTCGATCAAGGACTATCCCGGGCAGACCGCCGCCGGGATGCTCGACGAGCTCCTTCGCCTGCCTTTCGAGCTCACCGTTTCCCAATCCTTCGGCTTCGTCGAGCGGCAGGCGGCGCTTTCGACGATGAACCTCGCGCTGAGGCGGATGCGCTCCGCCGAGGACGAGGCGGTAAGCCTGCGCGCCGAGCTTTCCAACGCCAAGGACGAGATCGCCGCCGGCCGCGCCGGCTTCGGCGAGCACCATATGACGATCGCGCTGCGCGGCGACACTCCCGCCGCCGTCGCCGAGGGCGTCGCCGAGGTGCAGGCGTCGCTGGCCGACCTCGGCATCATCTCGGTGCGCGAGGAGATCGCGCTCGAGCCCGCTTTCTGGGCGCAATTCCCCGGCAACTTCAAATATATCGCCCGCCGCGGCCTGATCTCGACCGGCAATTTCGCGGGTCTCGCCAGCGGCCACAATTTCGCGCTCGGGCGCGCCCAGGGCAATCATTGGGGCGAGGCGGTGACCCTCCTCGAGACGACGGCCGCCGGCCCCTATTATTTCAATTTCCACCAGGGCGACCTCGGCAATTTCACCGTCATCGGGCCGTCGGGATCGGGCAAGACGGTGGTCCTCAATTTCCTGCTCGCCCAGGCGCGCAAGTTCCGGCCGCGGATCATCTTCTTCGACAAGGACCGCGGCGCCGAGCTCTTCATCCGGGCGATCGGAGGGCGCTACGACCTGCTCCGGGCGGGCACGCCGTCGGGCCTCAATCCGCTCCAGCTTCCCGACAACGCCGCCAACCGCCAGTTCCTGATCGACTGGGTGGCCATGCTGGCCGGCGGCGCCGACATCGACGAAGTCGCCCGGATCAAGGACGCGATCGACGCCAATTTCGAGCAGCCCGAGGACCATCGCCGCCTCCGCCACCTGGCCGAGCTGTTCCGGGGCGGCCATCGCCCGACCGCCAGCGATCTGTGGTCGCGGCTTCGGCCCTGGTGGGGCGACGGCGAGCGCGCATGGCTGTTCGACAACGCCCGCGACCGCACCGACCTCGCCGCCGAATCCGTCGGCTTCGACATGACCCAGATACTCGACGAGCCGGCGCTTCGCACTCCGGCGATGATGTATCTCTTCCACCGGGTCGAGGAGCGGCTCGACGGAAGCGCCGCGATCATCGTCGTCGACGAAGGCTGGAAGGCGCTGGACGACGACGTCTTCGTGCGCCGGATCAAGGATTGGGAGAAGACGATCCGGAAGCGCAACGGGATCGTCGGCTTCGCCACCCAGAGCGCCCAGGATGCCCTCGAAAGCCGGATCGCGAGCGCGATCGTTGAGCAGGCCGCGACCCAGATCTTCATGGCCAACCCCAAGGCCCGGGCCGAGGATTATGTCGGCGGCTTCGGCCTCACGCCGCATGAATATGAGCTGATCCGGACGCTCCCCGACAACGCCCATTGCTTCCTCATCAAGCACGGCACCGACAGCGTCGTCGCCCGCCTCAACCTCACCGGCGAGCAGGATCTCCTCACCATCCTGTCCGGCCGCGAGCGCACCGTCCGCCTCCTCGACGAGATCCGCGCCCAGACCGGCGACGATCCGGCGGAATGGATTCCGCGCCTGCTGGAGGTCGCCTGATGAACGGCTGCGCGCCGCTTCCGCCGGGATCGGGCTTCATCCAGTGGGTTCTGTCCTTCCTCGATTGCCAGGCTTGGTCGCTGGGCGCGCGCGGATGGCAGGCCCTGGCGGCGCCGGGGTCGACCGTGACTCTGATGCTCATGGGCCTGCTCACCTTGTTCGTCGCACTGTTCGGCTACCGGCTGCTGCTCGGCCAGGGGCCGGACGTCCGGACCGGGGTGATCGCCTTCGTCAAGATCGGCATCGTGTTCGCGCTGGCGACGAGCTGGGCGGCTTATTCGACCCTGGTCTACGACGTCGTCAACCGCGGCCCGGCTCAGCTTGCCGCCGAGATCGGCACTCCGAGCGGCCTTCCCGGGACCGGGGGAGACCTGGTCGCCCGGCTCGACGGCGCCGACCGCGCCTTCGTCGCCCTCTCCGTCCTCGGCGAGGGGCGTCCCCCACCGGATTTCGACGCCAACCAGTCGGCCGCGGCCAACATCCCGCCCCAGCCCTATCCGGGCTTCAACACCTACGGGATCGCGGCGTCGCGGATGCTGTTCCTGGTCGCGGCGATCGCCGGCCTCGGAGCGGTCCGGCTGATCGCCGGCCTGCTGCTCGCGGTCGGCCCCTTCTTCATCGCTTTCCTGCTGTTCGAGAATACGCGCTCGCTGTTCGAAGGCTGGGTGCGGGTGCTGGCCGGGGCCGCGCTCGCCGCGCTCGGCATCTCGATCGCGCTCGCCGTCGAGCTCGCCCTGATCGAGCCCTGGCTGACCGATCTCCTCGCCCGCCGGAGCGCCGACGAATGGCTGCCCGGAATGCCGGTCGAGCTGCTCGTCGTCACCTTCGCCTTCGCTCTGATCGTCCTCGCCATGCTTTACGCATCGGCGAAGACGGCCATGGCTTTCCGGCTCGCGCCGATGTGGCAGGCGGTGGCGGGCCGGGCGGCCCGCAATCCGGCCAGCGAGGAACGGCGCTTCGCCGCCGCGGCCACGGCCCGGGGCGATGCGCCCCCGTCCGAAGCGCACTCGCGCGCCGCCACCGTCGCCGACGCCGTCGCCTCGACCCAGAGGCGCGAATCCGCCCACATCGCCGCCGCCGCCGTCCGAAGCTCCGGCACAGGAGGCGAGGCCGCCGGTGCCGCTCAAACCGCCGCTGCCGCCGGCGGCCGGGCGTCGCCCGCTTCGCTTGCACCTGCCCCGCTCGGCCAGAGCTTCCGCCGCCGCACCCGCGGCCGGGTCTCGGCCAGCGCCGGCCGCCGGGACACCCGCTCATGAACGAACAGAATCGCGAGGCGCTGGACGCCTATTACAAGGACGCCGCGACCTGGAATCGCGACCGGCTCGACGCGCTCCACAAATCGCAGCGCATGGCGTGGTGGGTGGCGATCGGGGCGGGGACCATCGCCGTCCTCGAAGCCGGGGCGCTCATCCTCCTGACCCCGCTGAAGACGGTGGAGCCCTACACTTTGCTCGTCGACCGGACGACCGGCTACGTCCAGGCGCTGAAGCCCCTGGACCCCGACAAGGTCGCTCCGGACACGGCGCTCACCCAATCCTTCCTCGTCCAATATGTCATCGCCCGCGAGAGCTTCGATGCCGATACGGTAACGGCCAATTACAACAAGGTCGGCTCCTGGTCGGCCGAGCAGGCCCGGTCCGGCTATTTAAGCGCGATGCAGGTCTCCAATCCGCAGAGCCCGCTGGTCGTCTATCCGCGGGCCACCGTGATCGAGACCCGGGTGAAGAGCGTGTCGCCGCTCGGCCGCAACGTCGCCCTCGTGCGCTTCGACACGATCAGGCGGGACGCCGGCGGCCAGGTGCATCTGCCGCGCTCCTGGGTTTCGGTGATCCGCTACCGCTTCTCCGGAGAGCCGATGACGCTGGAGGAGAGGTTCTCGAACCCGCTCGGCTTCCGGGTGCTGCGCTACCGGCGGGATCCGGAGAGCCCTCCCCCGGCGCAGGCCGTCGTCGTGGCGCCGGGCGCCGTTCCGGCGGAAGTCGTGTCCGGCACCTCGTCGACGGTGACGACCACCACCACCACCGGGCCCGGGACGTCGCCGCTCGGAAATGCCGCCGCGGCGGCCGCCCGGGCGGAGCAGGAACGGCGCCGCAACCGACCGCCGGAGCCCGAGCTTTGATCAGAATCCTGTTCTTCATCGCCGGCGCAGCGCTGGCTTTAGCCCCTCTCGCGGCGCAGGTGCGGCCGCAGGCGGGCCCCGGCGACCCGCGCTTCCAGTCGGTCGCCTATGCGCCCGATCAGGTCGTCCTGCTCGAGGGGGCGCCGGGCTACGCGATCACTCTCGAGCTCTCCCCGGACGAAAGGGCCGAGACGATCGCGCTGGGCGACAGCACCGCCTGGCAGGTCACGGCGAACCGGCGGGGCGACCTGCTGTTCATCAAGGCGCTGACCGGCGCCTCGACCAATATGACGGTCATCACCAACGTGCGGACCTACAATTTCGATCTGAGCGCCGGCAGCCCGGCCGCGATGGCCTATACGGTCCGCTTCAATTATCCGCCCCCTGCCGCGCCGGCGGAAGAAGAGCTGGCCGACCCCGCCGCCGAGGGGCGCTACCGCCTCGGCGGCGACAAGGCGCTTCGGCCGAGCGAGATCAGCGACGACGGCGTCCACACCTATATCCGATGGCCCCGCGACCGCGCATTGCCCGCGGTCTATGCGATGACCGACGGCGGCCAGGAGATGCTCGTCAACGGCATGATGCGCGAGGACGATCTCTTCGTCGTCGACAGCGTCTCGCGAAAGCTCGTCTTCCGGATCGACGGCAACGTCGCGACCGCGACCCGGCAGAGGAAGAAGCCCTGATGGCGAGCCGCACTCCTCCCCTCGATCCGCGGATCTCCAATCCGCCCGAGCCCGAGGCCGCCGGGACCGAAGAGACCGTTCGCCCGGTCGTGGCCCTGCCGCGTTCCGGCCCACCGCCCATCGTCTTCGTCGCGCTGATGGTCGCGGCCGCGATCGTCCTGTTCATGATCCTGGATTCGAGGCGCCGTTCGCAGGCGGAACCGGCGGTGCAGGTCATGGGCCGCGAAGTCGGCGGCTCGGCCGTCGTGCCGCCCCCGCCGCTCTACATCCCGCCGACCGGGCCGCCGGCGGCGGTGGCGGTGGCGCCGGCGCCGGCGCCGGCGACGGCGCCGGTCGCAGCGGTCCAGCCGGCGCCTGTACGGACCCCGCCCCCCCAATATTATCC
>JASLBD010000312.1 GCA_030146745.1 Allosphingosinicella sp.
CCGAGAAGGACGAGGTGATGGCGGCGTTCCAGCAGGGCGCCCTCTCCGTCCTCGTCGCAACCACCGTCATCGAGGTCGGAGTCGATGTCCCCAACGCGACCCTGATGATCGTCGAGGGCGCCGACCGCTTCGGCCTCGCCCAGCTCCACCAATTGAGGGGCCGGGTCGGGCGAGGAGTGGGGCGCTCGATCTGCCTGCTCCTTCGCGGCAACGCCCTGAGCGAGACGGGACGGGCGCGGCTCGCCCTGATGCGCGAGACCAACGACGGCTTCCGGATCGCCGAGGAGGATCTGAGGCTGCGCGGGGCGGGGGAAATATTGGGCACCAAGCAATCGGGCGAGGCGCAGTTCCGGCTGGCGAGCCCGGAGCAGATCTCGGAGCTGGCGCAGGCGGCCAGCGACGACGCGCGGCTGCTGGTCGACCGCGACGGCGGGCTGGAAGGCCCGAGGGGCCGGGCGGCGCGGGTGCTGCTCTACCTGATGGAGCGGGATTCGGCGGCAGCGCTGCTTCGGGGGGGCTAAACGCCACACCGTCACCCCTGAACTTGTTTAAGGGGTCCAGCTGATCACCCGTCCTGGAAGCGGAGGACTGGATCCTGAACGAGTTCAGGATGACGGCTAGGGGACGAGCAAGCCGTGCTTCTTCTTGCCTGCCGAGATCCGCACTTCGCCGGCCATCGCGATCGGCCGGTCTTCGTCGACCTTCTCGCCGTCCACTTTCGCCCCGCCCTGGGCGATCAGCCGCCGCGCTTCGTTCTTCGAAGCGCACAGGCCGAGGCCGATGAGGGCATCGACCAGCGCAATTTCACCCTCGACCCTGAGCGTCGGCAAAGCCTCGCCCGAGGTGCCCTCCTCGAAGGTCCTGCGCGCCGTATCCGCCGCCTCCCGAGCCGCCTCGTCGCCATGCGCCATGGCGGTCGCGGCGTCGGCCAGAAGCTTCTTCGCCTCGTTGATCTCGGCCCCGCCCAGCGCTTCCAGGCGCTCGATCTCGTCCAGCGGCATGTCGGTGAAGCGCCTCAGGAACCTGCCGACGTCGGCGTCCTGGGCGTTCCTCCAGAATTGCCAGTAATCGTAGAGGCCGAGCTGGTCGGCGTTGAGCCAGATCGCGCCCTTCTCGGTCTTGCCCATCTTGCCGCCGTCGGCGGTGGTGATGAGCGGGGTCGTCAGCCCGAAGACCTGGATCGAATCGACCCGCCGGCAAAGCTCGATCCCGTTGACGATATTGCCCCACTGGTCGGACCCGCCGAGCTGAAGCCGGCAATCGGCGCGGCGGGACAGCTCCAGGAAGTCGTAGCCCTGGAGGATCATGTAGTTGAACTCGAGGAAGGAGAGCGACTGCTCGCGGTCCATGCGCAGCTTGACGCTGTCGAAGCTCAGCATCCGGTTGACCGAGAAATGCTGCCCGATCTCGCGCAGGAAAGGGATATATTCGAGCTTGTCGAGCCATTCGGCATTGTCGAGCAGCACCGCGTCGGTCGGCCCGTCGCCGAAGATCAGGAAACGCTCGAAGACCCGCTTGATCGAGGCGATGTTGGCGTTGATCGTTTCGGCGTCGAGCAGCTTTCGCGCCTCGTCCTTGAAGCTCGGATCGCCGATCTTCGAGGTGCCGCCGCCCATCAGCACGATCGGCTTGTGCCCGGCCTGCTGGAGCCGGCGAAGCATCATGATCTGGATGAGGCTTCCGACGTGGAGCGAGGACGCGGTGGCGTCAAAGCCTATGTAGCCGGGCACGACCTGCTTCTGCGCGAGAGCGTCGAGGCCCTCCGCGTCGGTCAGCTGATGGATGAAGCCGCGCTCTTCGAGCGTTCGGAGGAGTGAGGAGCGATATTCGGACATCCGAGGGCGGTTAGCATGCCGAACCGTCATGCTGAACTTGTTTCAGCATCCGGTTTCGAGCAGCAGGGCGGGCGGAAAACTGGACCCTGAAACGAGTTCAGGATGACGGGAGTCACCTGCACATGCGATTCGATCTTCAACCGCATCCCGACACTCCGAGCGCCAAGGTCACGGGGGTGTCGGTCGAGGTGGCTCAGTCGCGGCGCAATCTCCTCACACTGTGGTACACGGTTCACGCAAATGTCGCGGAGCTGGTCATTCCGCCTCCTGCGGAACCGCTTAGAACCAGCGGATTGTGGGAGAGCACCTGTTTCGAGCTTTTCGTCCGTTCCGGCGCCGGCGACAGTTACGACGAGTTCAATTTCTCACCCTCCACGCAGTGGGCGGCGTACAGCTTCAGGGGGTATCGTGAGGGCATGGCCCCCGCTGCGGTGGAGCACGAGCCCATCATATCCCACACCGAGCCGCTCGAGTCGTTCGAGCTCCATGTCTCGCTGCCAATCCGGCTGCCGCGGCCTGGCCATCTGGGCCTCTCAGCGATCATCGAGGAAAAGAGCGGCCGCAAGTCCTACTGGGCGCTCGCCCACCCGCCGGGGGACCCCGATTTTCACGACCGCGCTTGCTTCACGCTCCAACTCCCGCCAGCAGGCGCAGCATGAAATTCGGTATCGACCGCCTCCTCGCCGACCCCGCCCTGCGCAGGCCGCTCGAAGGCAAGCGAATCGCCCTGCTCGCCCATCCGGCCTCGGTGACCGAGGACCTCACCCATTCGATCGACGCCCTGATCGCGTGCGGCCTCGACGTCGCCGCAGCCTTCGGCCCGCAGCACGGCCTGCGCGGCGACAAACAGGACAATATGGTCGAATCGGACGATTTCACCGATCCCGCCCACGGCATCCCCGTCTTCAGCCTCTACGGCGAGGTCCGCCGCCCCACCGGCCAGTCGATGGGCACGTTCGACATATTGCTGGTCGACCTCCAGGACGTCGGCTGCCGGATCTACACCTTCATCACCACCTTGCTCTACGTGCTCGAGGCGGCCGCGGCGCACGGCAAGCAGGTCTGGGTGCTCGACCGCCCCAACCCCGCTGGCCGGCCGGTCGAGGGACTGACCCTGCGGCCCGGCTGGGAAAGCTTCGTCGGCGCCGGACCTATGCCGATGCGCCACGGTCTGACTCTCGGCGAGCTCGGGCGCTGGTTCGTCGACACGATGAAGCTAGACGTCGAATATCGGGTGATCGAGATGGACGGCTACGCGCCCGACGCCGCTCCCGGGTTCGGCTGGCCGCCGGAGCGGATCTGGATCAATCCCAGCCCCAATGCCGCCAATCTGTGGATGGCGCGCGCCTATGCGGGGACGGTGATGCTCGAAGGCACCACCCTGTCGGAGGGACGGGGGACGACCCGCCCGCTCGAGCTGTTCGGGGCGCCCGACATCGACGCCGCCGCAGTCGTGGCCGAGATGCGCCGCCTCGCGCCCGAATGGCTCGAAGGTTGCGCTCTTCGCCAGATCGCGTTCGAGCCGACCTTCCACAAGCATGCCGGGAAGACCTGTCACGGAATCCACATCCACCCCGAAGGCCGCTTCTACGACCACGACACCTTCCTCCCCTGGCGTCTCCAGTCGCTCGCCTTCAAGGCGATCCGCCGCCTCCAGCCCGGTTACGACCTGTGGCGCGACTTCCCCTACGAATATGAGTTCGGCAAGCTCGCCATCGACGTCATCAACGGCGGTCCGGGGCTGAGGGAATGGGTGGACGATGCGGCGGCATCGCCCGCCGACCTCGACGTCCTGGCATTGCCGGACGAGGAGGCGTGGCTGGAGGCGCGCCGGCCCTTCCTCCTCTACCCCGCGCGTTGACGAAAAGGGCTGCGATACCTAGATAATAGCCATGGCCATCCGTCCCATCATCGAAGCTCCGGACCCCTCGCTGCGCCAGGTCTCCTCGCCGGTCGAGGCGATCACGCCCGACATCGAGACGCTCATCGACGACATGTTCGAGACGATGTACGCCGCCCCCGGGATTGGCCTGGCGGCGATCCAGGTCGGAGTGCCCAAGCGGATCCTCGTCATCGACCTCCAGGACCCGGCGGAGGAAGGCGGCGAGCCCGTCCGCAACCCGATGGTGTTCATCAACCCGGAGATACTAAGGACCTCGGAGACTGAGCGGCCCTACAACGAGGGCTGCCTGTCCGTCCCCGACCAATATGCCGAGGTGGGCCGCCCGGATTCTGTCCGCGCCCGCTGGCTCGACCGCGACGGCAAGGTCCATGAGGAAGAGATAGAGGGCATGCTCGCCACCTGTCTGCAGCACGAGATGGACCATCTCGAGGGCGTGCTCTTCATCGACT
>JASLBD010000280.1 GCA_030146745.1 Allosphingosinicella sp.
CGACTATATCAAGGCGGACAGCCTCGCCTTCATCTCGATCGACGGCCTCTACCGGGCGCTCGGCGAGGACCTTCGCGAGGAGGCCCAGCCGCAATATTGCGACGCCTGCTTCACCGGCGCCTATCCGACCCGGCTCACCGATCAGGAGGATATCGAGGCCCCCGACCAGCTCGCTCTGCTGGCGGAGAGATACGCCTAGGCGCGTCGCCCCAGCGAAGGCTGGGGCCCCGGGGGGTGAAAGACGCCGGCGGTCATCACCCGATGGGGTCCCAGCCTTCGCTGGGACGACGTGCTTGTCGAAGCCCTCCCCTTCCCCCTACAGCCGCCGAATGACCGACCAATTCCTCGAGGGCCGGATCGCCCTAGTCACCGGCGCCAGCCGCGGCATCGGCGCCGCCATCGCGGAGGCGCTCGCCCGCGAAGGCGCCCACGTCGTCCTCACCGCCCGGACCGCGGCCGACCTGGAAGCGGCGGAGGATCGAATCCACCAGGCCGGCGGCACGGCCACCATCGCTCCTCTCGACCTCATCGAAACGGACGGAATCGCCAGGCTGGCGGCGGCCGTGGCGGAGCGCTGGGGCCGGCTCGACATCCTCATGCTCAATGCCGCCACCCTGGGCTCGCTGACCCCGGTCGCCCAGATCGACGGCAAGGAATTCAGCCGGGTCCTCACCTTGAACGTGCTTGCGAGCCAGGCGCTGATCGCCGGCTTCGACGGGCTGCTGCGCAAGAGCGAGGCGGGGCGCCTGCTCGCCGTCACCTCCAGCGTCGGCCGCAGTCCCCGCGCTTATTGGGGCGCCTACGGCGCCTCCAAGGCCGCGCTCGAGACCCTGGCGCTGAGCTATGCCGAGGAGGTCCGAAACCTTTCTCCGGTTCGAGTGGCCGTCGTCGATCCGGGCGCGACCGCGACGACCATGCGCGCCCGCGCCTTTCCCGGAGAGGATCCGGCGACCCTGAAGCCGCCGGCCGCGGTGGCGGACGCGGTGGTGGCGCTGCTCAGGCGCGGCTTCGAGACGGGGGAAAGGCTGGAGGTTCGCTAACCCGTCATGCCAGCGAAGGCTGGCATCCCGGCGGGTGAAAGACACCGCGCCTTTCACCCGCCGGGGCCCCAGCCTTCGCTGGGGCGACGGGCTAGCCCTTCACCAGGGTCACCTGCGCCACGTCTATCCCGCCGCCGCGGAACCCGCCTTCGCAATACATGAGGTAGTAGCGCCACAGCCGGTGGAAGGGCTCGTCGAAGCCCTCGGGAAGCCGCGCCTGCGCCACCGCCTCGTCGTAGCGGACGCGCCAGCGCTTCAGGGTCTCCGCATAATGGAGGCCGTAGCCCCTGCGGTCCCGCCACTCCAGCCCCGCCTTACCCGCAAGAGCCTCCAGCCGCGCCTCGCAGATCAGCATTCCGCCGGGGAAGATGTAGGTCTGGATGAAATCGGCATTGGCCGCATAATCGTCGAACAGAGGCTCGCGGATCGAGATGAACTGGAGGGCCGCGCGGCCGCCCGGCTTCAGCACCCTCGCGATGCTTTCGAGATAAGCGGGCCAATAATCCTGGCCGACCGCCTCCACCATCTCGACGCTTGCGACGGCGTCATAGCGGCCGAGCGCGTCTCGATAGTCGGTGAGCTCGATCGAGCAGCGCTCGCCGAGGCCGGCTGCCTTGAGGCGGTGCTCCGCATAGGTTTTCTGCTCCTCGGACAAGGTGAGCCCGGTGACCTCGACCCCGTGGTCGCGCGCCGCCGCTTCGGCGAGCGAGCCCCAGCCGCAGCCGATGTCGAGCAGCCGCTGGCCCGGCTTCAGGTCGAGCCGGCCGAGCAGAAGAGCGAGCTTGCGCGCCTGCGCCGACTCGAGCGGCTCGCCGCCGCCGATCGGCTCGGCGAAGACCGCGCTCGAATAGGTCATCCCCTCGTCGAGCCAGGCGCGGTAGAAATCGTTGCCTAGGTCGTAATGGTGGGAGATGTTCTCTCGGGCGCGCTTCTTGTCGTTGTCGCGGAAGCGGTGGGCGATGCTGTTGATCAGCCGGAACAGCCCCTTGGCTCGGGCGGTGGCGCCGAGGCTCTCGGCATTGAGCATGAACAATTCGAAGAGCGGCACCGGATCGGGCGACGACCATTCGCCCTGCTCCCAGGCCTTGTACCAGCCGACCGAGCCCGAGGTGATCAGCCGCGCCAGAGCGCGCCAGCTGTGCAGGTGGACGACGGGGCGCGGGCCGGGACGGCGGCCGCCGAGGATGAGGTTCGAACCGTCGGGCAGAATCGCCTCGATCGCCCCTTGCTCCAGCCCCCGGTCGATCCGGTCGAGCACCCGCGAGAAGCTCCCCGAAAGCAGGCGCGCGAGCATCCCGCCGCCGGTGGCGAATCGGCGATCGGCGGCGACGAGATGACGTCCGCGGGGCTGCTGGTTCATGGCGCGCTTGGTGGCGGGTTCGAAGGTGGGAGGCAATAGGGCCGCCGCAAACCCCCTCTCCCCGGCGGGGAGAGGGATGGGGGCGAGGGGATATTGAGTCTGAGGGTCTTCCCGGAGGCCGAACCCCCTCACCCTGCCCTCTCCCCGCCGGGGAGAGGAGTGGTTCGTGCCGGCGATGCGCAGAGCCTAGATGGCGTGCGGTTCCTTGGTCACCATCCAGCTCTGGCCCTTGGAGACCAGGGCCTGAAGGTCCGCCTTCTTTCCCGCGGCGGCTTCCGCGTTCTGGCGAACCACGGCGCTTTCGAAGGTGGGCGCGGGATCCTCGTAGAGGACGCCCAGGGCTGTCGGGAAGGCTCCGAACGGCATCTCGACCAGCATGTGCGCCACCGAGCGATTGCTGGGATCGTGGACGAGTACTCCGGCCGACTTCCAGTCGCCGCCCTCGACGTCGACGACCTTGAGCGCAAGCGCCTCGCGGTCGAGCGCGATGCCGCGGGCGCCGCCGTTGAACAGCATCGGCTCTCCCGCTTTCAGCCAGAGCTGCTGCCCTGAATTCTCCTTGGCGGTGAAGGGCGCGAAGACGTCGTCATTGTAGACGATGCAATTCTGATAGATCTCGACGAAGCTCGCGCCCTTGTGGGCGTGGGCGGCCTTGAGGACCTCCGGCAGGTTCTTATGGACGTCGATGGCGCGGGCGATGAAGCGCGCGCCCGAGCCCAGAGCGAAGGCGCAGGGGCTGACCGGCCGGTCGACCGACCCGAACGGAGTCGAGGGCGAGCGGGTGCCGGCGCGGCTGGTCGGCGAATATTGGCCCTTGGTGAGGCCGTATATCTCGTTGTTGAACAGCAATATCTGGCAGTCGAGGTTGCGGCGCAGGACGTGCATCGTGTGGTTGCCGCCGATCGACAGCGCATCGCCGTCGCCGGTGATGATCCACACGTCGAGCTCCGGCCGGGCCAGCTTGATCCCGGTCGCGAAGCTCGGGGCGCGGCCGTGGATGGTGTGGAAGCCGTAGGTCTCCATGTAATAGGGAAAGCGGCTCGAGCAGCCGATGCCGGAGACGAAGACGGTGTTCTCCGGCCTGACGCCGAGTTCCGGCATGGTCCGCTGCACGGCCTTGAGCACGGCATAATCGCCGCAGCCCGGGCACCAGCGCACCTCCTGGTCGGTGGCGAAATCCTTGGCGGTGAGGGGGGTCATATCGTTCATGCTAACCTCGGGAAAGGAGCCGCACCGTCATGCCAGCGAAGGCTGGCATCCATGCCGACCCCGAATGGACCCCAGCCTTCGCTGGGGTGACGGGTAAATATCGATCCAGCGCCACTCTCCGTCGCCCCAGCGGGTGAAAGTCTCGGGCGGATGTGCTGCGCTCCATCGGCGGCGCCGCTTTTCACCCACCGGGGTCCCAGCCTTCGCTGGGACGACGGCCTGGGTCCATTCACCGCAGCGCCTCCTCGATCGCGGCTTCGATCTCGGCGATCTTGAAGGGCTGTCCGGAGACCTTGTTCACCGGCCGGGCGTCGACCAGATATTGATCGCGGAGCAGGGTCTTCAATTGCCCCTTGTTCATCTCGGGCACGATGATCCTGTCGAACGACCCCAGCAGCTCGCCCAAATTCTTCGGCAGCGGCCAGATGTGGCGGATGTGGATGTGGGCGACTTCGAGGCCGCGGCCGCGGGCGCGGCGGACGGCCTGGTGGATCGGCCCGAAGGTCGAGCCCCAGCCGACCACGGCCAGCTTGGCGCCCGGCCCGCCGAGACAGACCTCCTGCTCCGGGATCGAATCGGCGACCCCGAGCACCTTGTTCGCCCTTATGTCGGTCATCGCCTGGTGGTTGGCGGGGGCGTAGTCGATATGGCCGGTGCCGACATTCTTCTCGATCCCGCCGATGCGGTGGGTGAGGCCGGGGCTTCCGGGACGGATCCAGACCCGGGCGAGCTTTCCGTCCCGGGCGTAGGGGTTGACCGCCTCCCCTTCCGCGGGCGGCTCGGAGTGGAAGGCGACCGGGAAGGGCTCGAACCCCGCCATGTCCGGCACTTTCCAGGGCTCGGCGGCATTGGCGATATAGCCGTCGGTCAGAAGCATGACCGGGGTCATGTACTGGACGGCGATCCGGCACGCCTCGATCGCGCATTCGAAGGCGTCGGCCGGCGAGCGGGCGGCGATGACCGGGAGCGGAGCGTCGCCGTTGCGCCCGTAAACCGCCTGGTAGAGGTCCGACTGCTCGGTCTTGGTGGGAAGCCCGGTGGAGGGCCCGCCGCGCTGCGAGTTGACGATGACGAGCGGAAGCTCGGTCATGATTGCGAGGCCCATCGCCTCCATCTTGAGCGCGATTCCCGGCCCCGACGAGGAGGTCACCCCGAGGCTTCCGGCATAGGCGGCTCCGATCGCCGACCCGATCGCCGCGATCTCGTCCTCCGCCTGGAAGGTCGTCACCCCATATTCCTTGAGGCGCGAGAGATGGTGGAGGATCGCCGAGGCGGGCGTGATCGGATAGCCGCCGAAGAACATCGGCAGGCCCGCGAGCTGCGCTCCGGCGACGAGCCCCAGCGAGATCGATTCGGCGCCGGTGACGGTCCGGTACAGGCCCGGCTCGGCAGGCGCCGGATCGATGTGGCGCTGCGGGATCTGGCCGCCGATCTCGGCCGTCTCGCCATAGGCATGGCCGGCGTTGAGGGCCGCGATATTGGCCTCGGCCAGGCCGGCGGTCTTGGCGAACTTGGAGCGCAGCCAGGCGACGATCGGCTCGCGGTCGCGGTCGAACATCCAGAGCGCCAGGCCGAGCGTCCACATGTTCTTGCAGCGCAGAGCCTCCTTGTTGCCGAGGCCGAACGGCTTCACCGCGTCGAGGGTGAGCTGCGAGATGTTGAAGCGGATGACCTGCCACTTGCCGAGGCTTCCGTCGTCGAGCGGATTGGCCTCGTAGCCGGCCTTGGCGAGGTTGCGGGCTCCGAACTCGCCCTCGTCGGCGATGATCAGCCCGCCGGGCTTCAGATCCTCGACGTTGGTCTTGAGCGCCGCCGGGTTCATCGCGACCAGGACATCGGGCGAATCGCCGGCCGTCTCGATCGCGGCCGAGCCGAAATTGATCTGGAAGGCGGAGACCCCGAAGGTCGTCCCCTGCGGCGCCCTTATCTCGGCCGGGAAATCGGGAAAGGTGGCGAGATCGTTGCCGGCGAGCGCGGTCGACAAGGTGAACTGGCCGCCGGTCAGCTGCATGCCGTCGCCGCTGTCCCCGGCGAAGCGGACGACCACGGCCTCGCACGGCGTGGCGGCGCCGGCTTCCTCGGGCGTCAGATAATGGGTGGCCGTCGCCAATCTGGCTTCCTTTGTCGCGGGTTGCCCGAATACCCTAGCGGGGCGGGCGCGACGCGACAACTCGAAGCGGTGCGGGCCGGACGCTCCGACCCCTCATTCGGACTTTCGCCGGAACGAGGGGTCAAACGCGCGTCCTTGCTTTTGTCAGCGCCGCCGGCACGGCCGCCGATCAATTGCCGCGACTGATCCCGCGCAGAGTGCTGGCGGCCTCGTCCAGCTCGCCCCGACGCGCCATATTGTCCCACTCGGCCTGGGTGCGGCAGGTCTTCCTCGGGATGCGGCTGATCGAATTCGGTTCGGCCTTGCAGATCTTCTTTTCCTTGGGCGCTTTCGCCGGCTTCTCCGCCGCGACGGCAACTCCGCCGGCCAGCGACACGGCGGCAAGGACGGCGAGCAGGTTCAGGTTACGCATTCTTTTCTCCGTTCTCGAAATTCATGGCCGCTCAGTTGCGGTCGTTCCCCGCCTGGCGGGCATCGCCGGCCTTGCGCTGACTGTCTTCGGCGGCCGAGTCCGAGGGGCGAACGACCCGGCAAACGCGTTGGGGGGTGATGCGGCCCGACATCTGCTCGGTCCGGCAGACCTTCCTGGGCTTGGGCTGATTCGATTTTTCCTTCGCGGAAGCGCCGCCACCAATCAGCGCGGCGGCCGCGAGGGCCGCCAGCATGTTGAAATTGCGCATTTTCCCTCCCACCCCGGAGCGCCTGCGAATGTCCGAACCGGATGCAAAAGTCAACCAAGCTGGGCGGTTAGCGCGCGATTCAAGCAATATCGGCAGCCCCGGTTGGCGGGCGGACGCCCAGGCAATAAGGGGGTGGCCCACGCATCGGAGAGAAGATGAGCGACCTCCCCTACCGTCCCGCCGCCGGGATCATGCTGGTCAACGCCGAGGGCAAGGTGTGGGTCGGGCAGCGCCTCGACAGCACCCTCGAGGCCTGGCAGATGCCGCAGGGCGGCCTCGACGAAGGCGAGGATGCGGAGCAAGGCGCCCTTCGGGAGCTCGAAGAGGAAACCGGAATCCGCCGCGATCGGGTCGAGATCGTCGCCCGCCACGGCGAGGAGCTCTATTACGACCTGCCCGGGGAGCTGGTCGGCAAGCTGTGGAAAGGCCGCTGGCGCGGCCAGCGCCAGACCTGGTTCCTCGCGCGCTTCCTCGGCACCGACGAGGACGTCGACATCGCCACTCCCGACCCGGAGTTCCGCGCCTGGAAATGGGCCGACCCCGCCGACCTGCCGGCGATGATCGTCCCCTTCAAGAAGAAGCTCTACGAGGACGTGCTGGCGGCGTTCCGCGACCGGCTTTGAGGGAAACTCGTCATTCCGGCGAAGGCCGGAATCCATGGACATCGTCGGAGGAGACTGGACTCGATCCGTGTTCATGGATCCCGGATCAAGTCCGGGATGACGGTGTTGGCTGCACTCCGATCTCCCGCTAGAGGGTGCCCATGCGGGGCCTTACCAGCGACGAAGCGGCAGCGGTGGAGCGTGTCGGCGGGGAGCCGATGCTGGCACAGGTCGAGGCCTGGGCGGCGGTGAACAGCGGGTCGCACAACCTGGCGGGGCTGAGCCGGATCGCCGGCCTTCTCGCCGACGCCTTCGCGGCGCTTCCGGGCGAGCCGGTCCTTCGCGAGGCCGCGCCCGTCGATTCCGTCACCCCCTCGGGCGAGCGGCTCGGCCTCCGGCACGGCCGCAACCTCCATCTCGCCGTCCGGCCGGAGGCGCCGGTGCAATTGCTCTTCACCGGCCACATGGACACGGTCTTCGCGGCCGATCATCCGTTCCAGGACGTCTTCTGGCGCGACGAAGGCGTGCTCGGCGGGCCGGGAGTCGCCGACATGAAGGGCGGGCTGGCCGTGCTTCTCGCGGCGCTGAAGGCGGTCGAAGCCTCGCCGCTCGCCGCCCGGCTCGGCTACGAGGTGGTGATCAACTCGGACGAGGAGGTCGGCTCGCCCGGCTCGGCCGACCTGCTCGCCGAGGCGGCGCTCGGCAAGAAGGCCGCGCTCACCTACGAGCCTTCCGCTCTGCCGGACGGAACGCTGGCCGGCGCCAGGCCCGGCAGCGGCAATTTCTCGCTGATCGTCAAGGGCCGGAGCGCTCATGCCGGCCGCAATCCGGAAGAAGGCCGCAACGCCGTGCTGGCGGCGGCCGAGCTTGCGCTTCGCCTCGCCGAGGCCAAGGCCGAAGGGCTGAGCGTCAATCCGGCGAGGATCGACGGCGGCGGGCCCAACAACGTGGTTCCCGACCACGCGATCCTGCGCATAAATATGCGTCCGCGCAGCCAGACCGATCAGGACAGGGCCCAGGCCGCTCTCGATGAAGCGGTGGCGCAAGTGGCCGCGAAGCGCGACGTCCGCATAGTTATGCACGGCGGCTGGGGCCGCCCGCCCAAGCCGCTCGATCCCGCCGCCGAGAAATTGTTCGCCCTGGTCGCGAGCTGCGGCGCCGATCTCGGCCAGACGATAGGCTGGCGCGATTCGGGGGGCGTTTGCGACGGCAACAATATCGCAGCCTGCGGCGTGCCCGTCGTCGACACGATGGGGGTGCGCGGCGGAGCGATCCATTCGGACGCCGAATATCTGATCGTCGAGAGCCTCGCCGAGCGCGCCCGCCTGTCGGCGCTGACGATCCTGAGGCTGGCGCAGGGGGAAGGTTTGTGAGCTTTCGGATCCGGGCCGCCCGCAACGAGGATTTCCAGGCGCTCTACGAGATGGCGAAGCTGACCGGGGGCGGCTTCACCAACCTGCCCGCGGACCGGGGGGCGCTGGTCGACAAGCTGATCCGCTCCGAGCAGGGCTTCGCGGCCGAGGTGACGGAGCCGGGCGACCAGCTCTACGTCTTCATGCTCGAGAATGCGCAGACCGGCCAGATACGGGGCACCTGCCAGATCTTCGGAATGGTCGGGGTCGACACGCCTTTCTACAGCTACCGGATCAGCACCCTCACCCAGACGTCCAAGGCGCTCGGCCAGACCTTTCGTAACGAGATGGTGACCTTGACCACCGACCTGGAAGGCTCGTCCGAGGTGGGCGGCCTCTTCCTCCATCCCGGCGAGAGGGCCGGCGGGCTGGGGATGCTGCTCGCGCGCAGCCGCTACCTCTTCATCAAGCTGCACCGCGAGCGCTTCGCCACCCGACTGCTGGCCGAGCTGCGCGGAGTGATGGACTCCGGAGGCGGCTCGCCTTTCTGTGACGGGATCGCGGGCCGCTTCTTCGGCATGGGCTTCGCCGAGGCCGACGAGTTCAACGCCACCCACGGAACCCAGTTCATCGCCGACCTGATGCCCAAGACCCCCATCTACCCCGCCATGCTTCCGCAGACCGCCCGGGCTGTGATGGGAGTCCCCCACCCTTCCGGTCGGGCGGCGATGAAG
>JASLBD010000292.1 GCA_030146745.1 Allosphingosinicella sp.
CGGGCGGCGGAGTCGCCGCGGCCATGCGAACCGCCGCCCGGCCCGGCTGGGCGAGGCAGGCGTCGGCCGGGCACAGGTCGAAGCTGTCGCCGCCGCTTTCCACCTCGATCGCATAGAGGAACCTGCCGCCGAGCGTCTCCACACGGACGATCGTGCCGCCGCGGGCGGGCGCATAATCCTGAACGAGGAGGACGCTGTCGACGCTTTCCGGCACGCTTCCCTCGGCGAGCGAAATCTCCAGCGCCTCCTCGCCGGAGTAGCGCACGATGCCGGCGCCCGAGCCTCCGATATTCGCCTTGACGAGCAGCGGCCAGCGCATCGTCCGGATCGCGGGGAGCAGGTCCTGGCGGCGATGGACGACGCGGGTTTCCGGCACATTGTAGCCGAGCCGGGAGATGAGCGAGAGCTGCCGCGCCTTGGAGCTGTCGACCGCGATCACCCCGGCCCCGTTGAGCACCCGCGCTCCATTCGACTCCCAGTGGGCGAGCAGCGCCTCGGCATAGAAGATGCCGTGCTCCGCCTCGCGCAGGAAGCTCGACATGGCGACCCGGCTGAGCACGACGGGCGCCGGGATTTGGGGAGAAGCGGGGTCGAAGCTATGGTCGGAGAGGCGGATCGCTTCATAGCGCAGGCCGCGCCGGTCGAGCGCGGCGAACAGTGGCTCGAACCAGGTCGGGTGTTCGTAGAGGATGGCGAGATCGGGTTTCATGCGGGCGCCTTGGCGGAAGCTGGCCGCCCTGCAAACCCCTCTCCCGCTTTTCGCGGGAGAGGAGGGACCCGCCGCGAAGCGGTGGGAGGTGAGGGTCTGTACACTGGACTCAGTAAGACCCTCACCTCCCAAGCCTTCGGCTTGGGCCCCTCCTCTCCCGTAAGGACGGGAGAGGGGTTTAGAGCCCGAACGGGTAGGTCTCGTCTTCCCCCGTCGGCAGTTCGTCCGCACCCGGCAGCGGAGTCACGGCCTCGCTCTCGTCGAACCAGACCCAGGCGTCGAACTGGTTGGGCAGGACGGCCTGCGCATAATGGCTCCAGCGCTCGGTCTCCGGCCGGTAGATGACCCCGATGAATCGCTCCAGCCGGGGCTCTAGCAAAGCCTCCACCGCCGCCTCGTTCACGCCCTCGCGAAGGTCGAGCAGGAAGCGGGGAACTCCGCTGTCGTGGCACAGCCGCTCGTAGCTCTCGGCAAGCGACGGCCGGACGGTCTTCACCTCCATCGGCTCGTCCCAGTCGGTCGCCGCGGCCACGGTGCCTGAGTGGGTGCCGAAGCCGATCAGCCGCGCCTCGCGGCCGAACCTCTCCTTGACCAGCTGGCCGATGTTGAGCTCCTCGCGCACCTGTCCCATCTCGGTATGGGCGGCATTGCCGATATGGCTGTTATGCGCCCACACCACCGCCTTCGATTCCGGGCCCTTGGCCTCGAGCAGCTGGCACAAGGTCTCGAACATGTGGGTGTCGCGCAGATTCCAGCTCTCGGCCGAGCCGTAATACATGACCCTGTAATATTGCTCGGCATTCTTGATCAGCCGGGCGTTGGCGGCGGCGTCGAGCCATTCGTCGCATTCGGGGCTCAGGCAATCCATGCGCCGCTTCATCAGCTCGCGAAGCATCTGGACGACGCCCGCTTCGCAGCGGCCATAGCCCTCGCTGATCGCGACCCGCCCGTAGGCGGCCGGATCGTGGGCCCAGGGCCGAAGGCAGCCGTAGCGCTCGCGCGCCGCCTTGGCGGCTTCGGGATCGGCTTCGTCGAGGAAGTCGATCACGGCCCGGATCGAGGCTCCGAGATTGTAGAGGTCGAGGCCGTAGAAGCCGGCCATCGCCTCGTGCGGCCGGCCGTCATTATGCGCCCTCAGCCAGCGGACGAAGGCATCGACCTCTGCATTGCGCCACATCCAGGTGGGGAAGCGCTGGAACGCCGCCTCCTCCCCTTCCCGGTGCGGCCGGTGGCGGACGTAGCGGTCGATGCTGGCGGCGTCGGGCCAGTCGGCTTCGACCGCGACGATGTTGAAGCCGTGGCGCTCGATCAGCCGCCGGGTGATCGCCGCCCGCGCCCGGTAGAATTCGGACGTGCCATGGCTGGCCTCGCCGAGCAGCACCACCCGCGCGTCGCCGAACCTGTCGAAAGCGCCGGCGAAGGCCGGGTCCTCCGGTCCGGGCAGCGGCTCGGCCGCGGCGGCGATCAGCTCTGGGACCGACATGATCTTCTCTCCTTCAGGATCCGCCCAGCCATGGGCGCCGATCAGGGGCACGAACCGCACCGGCCCGAGATCCTCCTGCTCGAACTCCTCCTCGCCTCGGCGGGTGACCTTGACCAGCTTCTGGACGGCGTTCGGTTCCCCGAGCGGCATTACGAGGATGCCGCCGATCGACAGCTGGCGGCGAAGCGACTCGGGAACGTGGCTGCCGCTCGCCGCGCATAAAATCGCTTCGAAAGGCGCTTCGCCGGGTAGGCCGCCGGTCCCGTCGCCTTCGACGATCCGGACGTTGCCGCAGCCGAGCCGCTCCATGCGCGCCCGCGCCAGCCCGGCCAGCTCGGGGTGGCGCTCGATTGCGATCACCGCCTCGGCGAGGCGGCTCATCACCGCGGCGGCATAGCCCGAGCCGGCGCCGATCTCGAGCACCCTGTCGCCGGGCGCGACTTCGGCCGCGGCGATCATCAGCGCGACGATATAGGGCTGGGAGATGGTCTGCCCCGCCTCGATCGGCAGCGGCCCGTCCTCGTAGGCGAATTCGCGCACGTCCCCGGGCACGAACTCCTCGCGCGGCACCGCCCGGAAGGCGTCGAGCAGCCGCGCCCCTTCGATTCCGCGGCCGGCGATCTGCTGCCGGACCATGTGCTCGCGCTGGGCGGCGAAGTCGACCATTCTGCCTCCTGTCGCACCCATAACCGGCGCGGCGGGAGCGTGTTCCTAGCCGCCGCAGGGGGCGCCGTCGGTGTTGATCCTCGACGTGGCGGGCTCTTCCGGCTGATAGCAGACGGCGATTTCGCGGCCGACGGGATAGTCCTTCACCCGGTCCCCCGGAAGCGAAGCCGACGCATTCACCTGCCGCCCGTTCGCCTCGAAGACATAGTCGATGTCGGTCTCGTCGAGGCTGCTGCTCTCATCGTCAGGATCGAAGGCCACCTTGGTGACCGTGGCCGACGCAGACGCCGTCATCGCCGCCCGCTCCTGAATCGAATCGACGAGCAGCCACGCGAGCCCCGCCAGAACGAGCGCGACGATGAGGATGGACTTCCAGTATTTTTTCATAAGTCCCCCGTTTCGAATTCGACGAGGTTCATATCGCGCCTGCCGTACAGGGCAAGACCTCCAGCCCCTCTCCCGCTTTCCGCGGGAGAGGTTTACGGTGCCGGGCTTCGCAGCGGCGGTCGGGCTCCGCCGGCGCGCTGGCGGAGGACCCGGATATAGGAATCGACCAGCGCCTGGTTGACCTCGTCCCAGCCGTAGCGGCGGCTGGCCTCGCCGCCGGCCCTCCCCGCCTCCCGGCGCCGGGCGGGATCGCGGCAATAGGATTCGAGCGCCGCGGCGAAGCCTTCGATCGCTCCCGCCCGAACCAGGCGGCCGGTGACCTCGTCCTCGACCAGGCTCTGGCTTCCGGTCGCGATGGCCGCCACGACCGGAAGCCCGGCCGCCATGGCTTCGAGAGTGACGTTGCCGAACGTCTCCGTCACGGACGGATTGAACAGCATGTCCATCGAGGCGACCGCCCGCCCCAGATCGGCCCCCTCCTGGAAGCCCGCGAACCGGGCGTCGGGAAGGCGGCGCTCGAACCACTCCTTCGCCGGCCCCTCGCCGACGACGAGCACCTTGTGCCGGACCTGGCGGCGCTCGAGGGAGTCGATCGTCTCGGCGAAGACATCGAGGCCCTTCTCCATCACCAGGCGGCCGACGAAGCCGATCACCGGAACCTCGTCGCCGATGCCGAGAGAGCGGCGCCATGCGAGGTCGCGGCGGTCCGGATTGAAGATCTCGCGGTCGGTGCCGCGCGTCCATATGCCGACATTGTAGCTCATCCTCTGCTCGCGCAGCAGCTGGGCCATCGAATCCGACGGAGCGAAGATGGCGTCGCAGCGGCGGTAGAAGCGGCGCAATAGGGCTTCCATCACGGGCTCCAGGAAGGGGAGCCCGTAATAGCGGAAGTAGGTTTCGAAGCGGGTATGCACCGACGCGACGGCGGGGGTGTCCAGCCGCCGCGCGAGGGTCACCGCGCGGTGGCCGAGGACGTCCGGGCTGGCGACGTGGAAGATGTTCGGCCGGAACGCCCGAATGTCCCGGCGAACGCGCCGCGGCAGCATGAAGGGGAATCTATATTCCTTGCGCCTGGGAATGGAGAGGCTCGGGATATGGACCACCTCGCCATTGGGCGGGAAGGCGGGCTCGGCCACGGTCGGCGAATAGATCCTGACCGCGGCGCCCCGCCGAAGCAGATATTCGACCAGCCGGTTGAGCGCCTGGTTCGCGCCGTCCCGGGTGTAATTGTAATTGCCGCTGAACAGAGCGATGCGCAGGCCGGTGGCGTCCATTGGCGGTCCCGTAGCGCCTGGAGCGGCCGCGTAGAACCCCTGGCGGGGCTTCAGGAAGGGGGCCTGTCCCTGTCCCGCTCCCTCAGCGCGCGCCGGTACCTGTAGCCGGCGACGGCGACGGCCGGCAGGATCATCAGCGCGACCAGGAACAGGGTGAAAGCGAGCTTCATGGGGCCGCTCCGTCATCCCGGGCTTGACCCGGGATCCATGAACACCAACCGCGCCATTCCTGCCGCGGCGGTGTCCATGGATTCCGGCTTCCGCCGGAATGACGTCTAGCTCTGCAGATACTCGCCGGCATCCGCATCCGTGCCGTGGCCTTCCGCCTGCACCGCTCCGAGCGGATCGTCGCCGATCGCCGCTTCGGGGCCCTGGGCCAGCTCGGCCGCATGCTCTTCGGCCGCCGAATTGGCCGCGATCAGCGACTCCTGCAGCTTGCGGTGCTGGGCGCGAAGCGCGGCGTCGCGGCTGGTGGCGGCGATCCGCATCCGGTTCATGCCCGCGCCGGTACCCGCCGGGATGAGCCGGCCGACGATGACATTCTCCTTGAGGCCGTCGAGCGTGTCGATCTTGCCCTGCACCGAGGCTTCGGTGAGCACCCGGGTCGTCTCCTGGAAGGAGGCGGCCGAGATGAAGCTCCGGGTCTGCAGCGACGCCTTGGTGATGCCGAGAAGAACCGGCTTGCCTTCGGCCAGGCGCTTCTTGCCCTGCTTCAGCTTGGCGTTGATCTCGTTCATCTCCTGAAGGTCGATCTGCTCGCCGGCGAGCAGGGTCGAATCCCCGCTCTCGGTGATCTCGACCTTCTGGAGCATCTGGCGGACGATCACCTCGATA
>JASLBD010000293.1 GCA_030146745.1 Allosphingosinicella sp.
GGAGGAATGGACCCCCATCGCGAACAGGGCGGCGAGCATCAGCGGGATGTTGTGGAGGAGCAGGCCGGCCGCCCCGAAGACCATGATGACGATCTCGGCCGACTTGACGATCCGGACGATCCGCGCCTTGTCGGTGGAATCAGCGAGCTGGCCGGCCAGCGCCGAGAAGAGGAAGAAGGGGAGGATGAAGACCGCCCCCGCGACGGCGTTGAAGGTCGCTTCCTTGGTCGGGTCGGAATAGACGTAATAGGTGACCAGGATCACCATCGCCGTCTTGAACAAATTGTCGTTGAACGCCCCCAGGAACTGGGTGACGAACAGCGGCAGGAAGCGCCGCTTGCCGAGAAGTTTGAGCGAAGGCGTCATGCGGCGGCGGCGGCGGCCTTATCGCCCGGCCGCGCCGGACGCGGGGACCGGGCGGAAGTCGCGGACGAAGCGCTCGAGGAGGCGCACTCCGAAGCCCGCCGCGCCCTTGGGCACCGTCGGCTCCGCCTCCTTGCGCCACGCCGTCCCGGCGATGTCGAGATGCGCCCAGGGCGTCGCCTTGTCGACGAAGTAGCCGATGAAATGCCCGCCGAGGCCGGCGCCCGGGCCGCCGCCTTCGACGACGTTCTTGATGTCGGCGATGTCGGACTTCATGTCCTCGGCATAATTGTCGTGCAGCGGCAGGCGCCACAATTCCTCGCCGCTCGCCCGGCCGGCGGCCAGAAGCTGGCCGGCGAGGGCGTCGTGGCGGGTCAGAAGCCCCGCATATTCGTCGCCGAGCGCTCCGACCACCGCACCGGTAAGCGTGGCCACGTCGACGATCGCCGCGGGGCGGAAGCGCTTGTCGGCGTAGGAGACGGCGTCGGCCAGGACCAAGCGGCCTTCCGCGTCGGTGTTGAGGATCTCGATCGTCTTGCCGTTATGGGCCTTGACCACGTCGCCCGGGCGGGTTGCGCCGCCGTCCGGCATGTTCTCCGCCAAAGCGGCGATCGCGACGACGTTGACGTCGGCCCGGCTCTTGGCCAGCGCCAGCACCGCTCCGACGACCGCCGCGGCGCCCGACATGTCGTCCTTCATCAGCCACATGCCGTTGCCGGGCTTCAGCGAGATTCCGCCGCTGTCGAAGGTGATGCCCTTGCCCGCGAGCACGACAGGTTGCCCGCCGCCGCCGCGATAGTGGACGATCAGCATCCTCGGCGGGCGAACCGATCCCTTGCCGACGCTGAGGATGGCGCCCATGCCCAGCCGCTCCATCGCCGGCACGTCGAGCACCTCGATGGCGACGTCGCCCACTCCGCTGAACGCTTCCCGGGTGCGCTCGACGAAGCTTTCCGGATAGACGACGTTGGCCGGCTCGGTGATGAGATCTCGGGTGAAGGCGACCGCGTCCGCCGTCGCCCGTCCCTGGCGGCGATAGACTTGCAGCGCACCCGCGGCGGAGGGCGTGACGACGGTGATCGGCGCCTTGCGCCCCGCCGGCTCCGGCTTGTCCGGATTCGCGGATTTGTAGCGGCGGAAGCGGTAGGCGCCGAGCTCCGCGCCGAGCGCGATCTGCGCCGCCGCATCGGCGCCGGGCAGATGGGCGGCGGCGATCGCCACCGGGCCGTCATTGTCGGCCGTCTCCCTGGCCGCCGCCCCGCCGACGTCCTGCAGCTGCGCCGCCGTCAACGGCTCGGCGCCGGTGCCGATGATCACCAGCTGCGACCAGGGGCCGATCCCGCGAAGCACCAGCCTTTTGTCCCGCTTGTAATCGAACTCCGCGGAGCGAAGCGCCCGCTCCACCGCCGAGCGGCTGGCCGGGTCGAGCACGGCGCCGCGAGCGGCGAGGTCGGCCGCGCTGCCGAGCGGCAGGACCAGGGCCCCGCCCGCCGGCGCTTCGGACGCGAAGGCGATCGGCCGCTGTGCCGCCGCAGGACTAAGGGCGGTGGCGGCGAGCAGGGCGGCGGCGAGGAAAAAGCGCATTTCCGGGTCTCTTCGATAGGGGAGCGAGGTGACGGCTGCGTTTCTTTGGCGAAGCTTCACCCGTCACACAAGCCGTGTCTGGCCGCGGCCGCTCGCATCTCCCAATTGCCGCACAATAAGGCTAAGGCGGCCTTTCCCGATGCTGACCTTGCCCAACATCCTCACCCTGTCGCGGATCTTCGCGGTGCCCCTGCTCGTGTTCCTGCTCTGGAAGCCGAGCTGGTTCGACTATGCGATCACCTTCGGGCTCTACTGCCTCGTCGGAATCACCGATTATTTCGACGGCTATCTCGCCCGGGCCCAGGGGACGGTGTCGAGGCTAGGCGTCTTCCTCGATCCGATCGCCGACAAGATCATGGTCGCGTCGGTCATCGTCATGCTGGTCTCGGCCCGGGCGAACAGCGGCGAGCCGATCATCCACGGCTTCCACATCGTTCCGGCCCTGATCATCCTGCTTCGCGAGATCGCCGTGTCGGGCCTGCGCGAGTTCCTGGCGGGGCTGCAGGTCTCGCTTCCGGTCAGCCGCCTCGCCAAGTGGAAGACGACGCTTCAGATCGTCGCGCTCGGGGCGCTGATTCTCGGCGGGGCGGTGCCGCAATTCCCTTGGGTGCATTGGGTGGGCCTCGCCAGCCTGTGGGCGGCGGCGACCCTGACCCTGGTGACGGGCTGGGATTATCTCAGGGTCGGCCTGAAGCACATGGACTGAGGTGGTCAGCGCGAGAGGAAGTCCCTCAGGCGCGGGTCGTCGCAATGGGCGGTCCAGGCGTCTTGGGCGAGCTGCTCCAGCCCGTCGGCGGCCTTTTCAGAGGCATTGTCCAGGGATTTGATCCGCTTCGCCTGCGCCCTGTCCGGCGTGCGGTCGATCCTGAGATAACGCCGGTCGCCGAGCAGCTTCTTCGCGTGGGACGTGGCCAGCGATTCCTGCGCGGCCATGATGGTCTGCACCAGGCCGCGCATGGCCAGCCAGGACAGGATCCCCGGCCGGCGGGGCGTGTCGCGCAGCGCCTCCCGGTCGCGCCACCCGGCCGTGCCGACCGACAGCATATAGCATGCGTCGAGACGCGCCTTCTGGAGGGTCATGGCTTCGACGAGCGCGGCGAGATCAGGCGCGTTGGCGACCAATCCGCCGTCGGCATATTCGCGCTTGGAAATGGCGACCATCGGAAAATAGGTGGGCGCCGCGGCACTGGCCAGGACGGCCTCGATCAGGGGCGTCTCGCACGCGTCCGTTCCCGCCAGGCCGGCGGAGCGGAATAGCTTAACGTTGCCGCTGGTATAATCCACCGCGGTAATCAGCAGGGGCACGGCGAGCCGGTTCAGGGGCAGGCGCGCCATGTCGTCGCCGAGGATCTGGTTGACGGCCTTGCGCAAGCTTTCCGTCGCGTAAGGCGCGCGGCGTACGAAGCGCCGCACGTTATGGCCAAGACGGCGCTCGAAGATCAGCTCGCCATGGGTCCGCATGGCGTTGCGGAGCATTTTCGCGCTCTTGCCGCTGGCGAGACCGGCCGCGAGCAGAGCCCCCACCGAAGTGCCGGCGATCAGCTCGAAGCGGTCAGGCCATAAGCCTTCGCGGCCCAAGCCGTACCGAGCTTCGCAATGTTCGAGGAAGGCGATCTGGAACAGACCGCGAAATCCGCCGCCGCTCAGAGCGAGGATCTGGTGGCGGTTGTCCGGGCTTTCGCGCCGCCCTTCGCTCACGGGCTCTCGACCAGGAGGCCGGGCAGATCGTCATGAGCCTCCTGCCGCTCGGTCACATAGATGAAGGGAATGCCGTTCCGCCCGATCATGGCGGTCGCGATCTCCAGCTTTTCGGCGCTGCCGATTGCATAGGAGCCCCCGGCGGAATCGCTGTAGCGTATCTCGGAATCCAGCAGGATGCCCCAGCGGTCCGCGACGTGATGATCCATGGGCACGATGCGGTCGTCTGCCGCCAGGTCCAGGACGTAATTGCGAAAATTGTCCTCGAGGTCGCGCCAGGCCGGCAGGGTCTTCGACAGGGCGCGGTCGGCCCTCGCCCCGGCCGCCTGCAATCCAATGAAGCCAAGGACGTTCATCGGGGCGACGGCGCTGATGCATACGTCCCGGGCGTCGACCCCCGCGAGCGCAACCTTTTCGAGCCATTTTTCGGCCGGCTTGCCCTGCTTCCTCGCGATATCGAGGAGCGCCTGCGAGCTCAGCAGGTATCGAGGCATGGGTCAGTCCAGCGCCAGCGCCGCTCGCCCGCCGATCGCTTCCTCATGCGCCCGGGGCCGGATCCTCAGGTCGCCGAACTCAAAATCGATGGGTTTCAGGCGCGCCAGGATGGCGTCCGGCGCCTTGCGTTCCGCCCCCTGGCGTTCGCCGCCGGCAAAGACCCGGCCGAACAGTCCGGCGAGCTGATGGAGCGCGATCACCACCGTCGCATTCTCGTCGGGCGAGCGGCCCATCCTCGTGATCACCGAAGGTATCCCGGCCAGCGCGCTTTTGCGGATATCCGGCATGCCCTTGTTGGCGGC
>JASLBD010000338.1 GCA_030146745.1 Allosphingosinicella sp.
CGCCGAGCGCATGTTCGCCCGGATGCTCGCCGCCACCATCGGCCTCGCCAGGGAAGGCGAGACGATCACAGCCACCATGGCGATGGGGGAGGAAAGCGCCCGCAAGATGCTCTGCCTGTCGATCGACCGCCCGAAGGCGATCGAGGGGCTCGACGAAAGCGCCCTTCTCGACCCGGGCTACAGCCCCGACGGCGATTGGCCCGGCGCTCCGGCGCTCGGCCTCGGCTTCGCCCTGAGGCTGGTCCGCAACCTCGCCGAGGCGGTGGGCGGCGCCCTCGAGATCGGCACCGGCCGCTTCTTTCTCTATCTGCCGCCGCTCGAGCCGGCGGAACGCTCGACCGGCCGGAACGGTTAGGGGGAGGTGGCGCCACAGGAGGAACCCGACACGCGGACCGGCCGCCTCGACCGGCCGCCGCCGGAGAGCAGCTACATCGCCCTCCCGGAAAGCTTCGGCCGCCGTTTCACGGTCTTTTGCGACACGGAGGAAGAGTTCAACTGGGGCCGGCCGCGAAGCCGCGGCAATCGCTCCACCACCCACATGGCCGCCATGCCGGACCTGCAGGAACGCTTCCGCCGGCGCGGGGTCCGGTGCGTCCATCTCGTCGACCATCCCATCGCCACCGATCCGGCCTCCGTCGCCATGCTTCGCGATTGGCTCGAGCGGGACGAGATTTCGGTCGGCACTCAGCTTCATCCCTGGGTGAACCCGCCGCACGACGAGGAAGTGAACACTTTCAACAGTTTCGTCGGCAATCTTCCAATCTCGCTCGAACGCGCCAAGATAGAGAACCTGACCGGCACGATCGAATCCGCCTTCGGCCGGCGGCCGATCGTCTACCGGGCGGGACGTTACGGCGTCGGTCCCAACACCGCCCTGTTGCTGCGCGAGGCGGGCTATGAGGCGGATGTCTCGGTGCGCGCCCTGCACGATTATAGCGACGAGGGCGGACCGGATTTCTCCCGGGTGAAGCCGTTCCCGTTCCGGATCGGCGACGGCCCGCTCATCGAATTGCCGCTCAGCGCCGCTTATGTCGGACCCCTTCGCGCCCAGGGCCGGTCGGTCTATCGCGCCGCCGGACGATTGCCGCGGGGGCGCGGACTGCTCTTCCGTACCGGGCTGCTCAACCGCGCCGCGCTGACTCCGGAAGGGGTTCCGCTCGAGGAAGCCCTGGCCGCGGCGCGGGCGCTGATCGAGGACGGCCTGCGCTGGTTCAGCCTGTCCTTCCATTCGCCCTCGGTCGAGCCCGGGCACACCCCGTTCGTTCGGACCGCCGGGGACCTGAGCGCCTTTTACGACTGGTGGGACGGGATGTTCGACTTCTTCGACCGCGAAGGCATCGCCCCCGCGTCCATCGAGGAAACGATCGCGGCGGCCAGAGCCGGCTGAGGGACCTTGCCGCACCCGCTCCCCCGCAGATCGGAAAAGTCGGTGCCAGGCACCGATTTCTAAGTCCTTGAATATTCACGCCGGCTCTTGGCGCTTCTCCCGGCGATCGTCGGCGCAGCCGCGTCTTGCCATCGCCGCACGTGCTGCCTATCCGCGAAGGCTGGAGTTACGGGCCTGTAGCTCAATGGTAGAGCCGGCCGCTCATAACGGCTAGGTTGCGGGTTCGAATCCTGCCGGGCCCACCACTTTGCGCGGCCGGCCGGGGGCTCAGGGCAGAAGCGGCGCTTCGAGGCTCAGCGGCACTCCGGCCTCGGCGGCCACCGCCTCCGCCCATTCCACCGTCTCCGCGATCTCGGCGCCGTAGGCGAAGCCGGCGACGGCTTCCTCCCGCTTCTGGTCGGCCGGATCGAAATTTCGGTCCGGCCACTTGGAATGGCGGCGGAACACCGGCCCGGCCGCGATCGCGGCCGCCTGCTCCTCCATCAGCCCGAGCCCGAAATGCGCCGCCGCCGCGTGCACCGCCCGCGCCGGCTCGGCGAGGAAGCGATCCGCGCGAAGAGTCGCCACCCGCCCCGCCGGAAGCTCGCCGACGAGCCGGGCGAACCGGGCCTGATGCTGCAGCCAGACGAACGACGCCGCCTCGAGATCGGTGAGCAGCAGCAGATCGCTCGTCCGGTCCGTCTCGAACTGGGGATGGCGCCGGCAGATCGTCGCCAGCGAGCGCGCCCAGCTACGATGTTTCCGGCCCCGGCGGGCGATGGTCAGAAGGTAAGCGGGCAGATCCGCATACATGAGCAGGATGCGCGAGCTCGGCCGAAGCGCCAGAATCGCCTCGATCAGCGGATTGGCGAAGTCGGTGGGCTTGATCACCGTCTTCTCGCCCGCCCGGTGGGGTCGCTCGAGCAGGTCGAGGACGACTTCGAGGGCTTGCCGCTGGTCGTCGGGCCAGTGCGATTGCGGAAGCAGGTAGGCCAGGTCGATAAAGGCCTGCGGTTCGTGCAGGGTCGTGGCCGCACCCTCGATGTCGAGCGCCCGGCTCATCAGGGTCGAGCAACAGAAAGCGGAATGGAAGATGAAGTGGCAACCGGCCGCCGTCGCCGGCTTCTCCGCCTCGGCGAGCTCGGCGATCGCCAGCTCGAACCGCGGAGCGCCCGCCGCCACGAAGCGCTCGTCGAGGAAGGGGAGCCGGCGCTGCTCGTCCCGCGGCAGGCGGACCAGCTGCAGGGTCCGGCCTTCGTCGAGCACCCGGTGGGGCAGCCAGGCGGGATCGGCCAGAACCGCCGCCCGATCTCGCTCATCCGCATCGCCGGAAACGTTCATTCCGGCGGCATAGACGAGACTTTCCGCCGCCGCTACGCGGCACCGCCGTTACGGGCTTGCCGCGCCGGGGCGGCAAACCTAAGGCGAGCGAGGTCACGGGGAGTAGCGCAGCCTGGTAGCGCATCTGCTTTGGGAGCAGAGGGTCGCAGGTTCGAATCCTGTCTCCCCGACCATCTTTTCAAGGACTTAGCCGACTGACTTGATCTGACCTGAGTCGTCGATCGATTTACGGGCAATCAGAGGACAATCAGCGGAAAGCGGGCTCGTACCCCTACGCCGCGTCTAGCACATCGACCAGGCACAGCGATTCGCCACGGCCGTCCACCTCAGCCCAGGCTGCGTCGAGTACGGCTTTCGGAAGCCGACGTCCGGCGATCTCGGCACAGGCCGCCTCCAATTGGTGCGGCCACGGCGATCTCAGGATGATCGCTTTCCCGTGCTTGAGCGGCTGGACCGGGCCGAGGACGAGGCCATTGTCGATGATGTCGTGGATCGGCTGGCCGCGCCAGGAGCCTCGCGTCTTCC
>JASLBD010000342.1 GCA_030146745.1 Allosphingosinicella sp.
GATTTCGAGCTCGGCGAAGCGGCGCAGGATGCCTAGCATCACCTCCTGCCGGGTCTCCATGAAATCCGAATAGCTCGTCGTCTCGGCGAAGAAGACCAGCTCCAGGTCGATCGAGGAGGCGCCGAACTGGAAGATGTGGGCGCGGTCGAAGCGCGCGAGCGGCTGGCGCTCGACGATCGCCTGGAGCTCGCGGGGAAGCCGGGCGAGCTGCTCCGGGTCCGTCCGGTAGACGAGCGCGAGAATCATCACCACCCGCCGGTGCTCCATCCTCGTCCAGTTCTGGAGGCGGGTGTTGAGGAGGTTGGCGTTGGAGACCACCACCTCCTCGCCGTTGACCGAGCGGATCCGGGTGCTCTTGAGGCCGATGCGCTCGACCGTTCCGGTGGTCTGGTCGAAGCTGATCGCGTCGCCGCGCCGGAAGGGCTTGTCGAAGATGATCGAGAGGGCGGCGAACAGGTCGGAGAAGATGCCCTGGGCGGCGAGGCCGATGGCGATTCCGCCGATTCCGAGACCGGCGACCAGACCGGTGACGTTCACTCCGAGATTGGAGAGGATGAGGATGATGGCGATGGCGAAGAGGGTCACCGTCACCAGCAGGCGGATGATCCCGATCGCCGAGGCGAGCGTGCTCTGCTCCTGGTCGCCGGTGCGGTGGGCGACGTAGCCGAGGATCAGCTCGCGCGCCCAGATCGCCGCCTGAAGCGAAGCCGCGATCACGAAGCCGACATGGATCGCGCCCATCAGGGCCGGCGGCGTGTCGGCATGATCGGCGACGAGCTGCGCCGAGGTCAGGATTATGAAGAAGATCTTGGTCTTGGCGAGGGCCCGGGCGAAGAGGGCCGGCCAATGCGAATCCGCGCCCAGCCGCCCGAGCAGCCTGCAGCCGAGCGAGCGCACCGCGAGCATGGCCAGCGCAATCGCCGTGCCGATGGCGGCGGCGATGAGGACGCCGACGATATTGCCGCTGACCCAGGCCGAGGCCTCGGCGGCGAGCGCGCTGCTCTTCTCGGCGAAGTTCGAATGGGTGGCTGCCATCAGGCGGCCTTTGCAGGAATTTTGCCCTTCCCGTCCACCCTCGCCTGCTCGCAGGGGAGCGCGTCGAGGAACTCGATCAGGCCGCGCTCGGCCGAGCTCAGATATTTGGACGCGCGCGGCAGCGGCCTCTCGCCGATCGCTCCGGCATCCTTGGCGGCCTCGATCAGGGCCGGGTGGACGTAGGATTTGCGGCTGATCGCGGCGGTGTTGCCGAGCGCTTCGGCGACCGGCTCGATCATGCTCTTGAGCTTGACGCTGCCGTGCTTGCGGCAGCGGCGGATCATCTCCTCGAAAGCGATGGTGCTCGCGCCCCAGGTGCGGAAATCCTTGGCGGTGAACTCCTCGCCCATCGCCTCCTTGATATAGGCGTTGACGTCGCCCGAGGTGGCGGGACAGACATGGCCCTCCTCATCGACATATTCGAAGAGGTTCTGGCCGGGCAGGTCCTGGGTGCGGCGGGCGATCCGGACGAGGTTTCGGTCGGTGAGGGTGACGGTGCGCTTGACGCCGTGCTTGCCGGCATAGCTGATCTTGAGCTGGCCGCGCGTGACCCTGGCGTGGCGGTTGCGCAGGGTCGTCGCCCCGAAGCTCTTGTTCTCCTTCGCATATTCCTCGTTGCCGACCCGCATGTTGGTCTCGTCGATCAGTCGAACCACCGCGGCGAGGACGGTGTCGCGCACCGTCGGCTTGCCGGCCAGATCCTCCTCCACCTTCTTGCGCAGCCTCGGCAGGGCGCGGCCGAAGGCGGCGAGCCGCACATATTTCGCCGCATCCTGCTGCGCCCGGAAATCGGGATGATAGCGATATTGCTTGCGGCCCTTGGCGTCGTAGCCGGTCGCCTGGATGTGGCCGTTGGGCCTGGGGCAGAACCAGCAGCGCTCATAGGCCGGCGGCATGCCGATCGCGTTCAGCCGGTCGATCTCGTCGCGGTCCGTGATCCGGCTGCCGTCGGGGGCGAAATATTGCCAGTAGCGGCCGTGGCGCCTGCGGGTGATTCCGGGAAGGGACTGGTCGTCGACGAAGCAGAGCATGGGGCGTGTAAGCGCCCGCTCGGGCGCTTCGTTCCGGGAACGCGGTTCGGCGCGTTTTCGTTGAGGCCGGGAAGGAGAATGAGATGCCGAACATATCCGAAGCGAAGGTCCTGATGATCGCCACCGACGGCTATGAGGATTCGGAGCTGCTCGAGCCGCGGCGGATCCTTCGCGAGCGCGGCGCCGAAGTCACCCTCGCCTCGCTGGAGAAAGGCGAGATCGAGGGGGATAACGGCGCCACCGCGCGGGTGGACTGCACGATCGGCGAGGTGGACTCGGCCGATTACGACGCCCTCGTCCTGCCCGGCGGCACAAAGAATCCGGACAAATTGAGGATGGACGAGACGGTGGTCGCGACCATCCGTGCCTTTGCCGACGCCGGCAAGCCGGTCGCCGCGATCTGCCACGGGCCGTGGCTGCTCATCGAGGCCGACCTGGTGCGCGGGCGCAAGGTGACGGGCTGGCCCTCGATCTGGACCGACCTTCGCAACGCCGGCGGCGAGGTGGTCGACGAGGAAGCCGTGACCGACGGCAATATCGTCACCAGCCGCAATCCGGACGACATCCCCGCCTTCACCGAGGCTCTGATCGCTCTGTACGAAAGGGCCGAGGCGCCGCTCGAGGCGGCTTGAGGCCGACCGTCGTCCCGGCGAAGGCCGGGATGACGGCTTAGCCTAGGCCGCCGCCTGCACCGGCCGGCGTTCCAGGCGGCGGTCGAACAGGCGGTTCAGAGCGCGCTGCGCCGGCCGCTCGACTCCGTGGTAGAGCGCCACCGAAGCCAGGAAGGTGAGGAGCAGGAAGAAGCCGGCCAGCAGCGGCGGCACGTTCGCCGGATCGTCGACGAACAGGATCTTGAAGACGATGTAGAGCAGGAAGTGGACGAGATAGGTCGAGTAGCTGATCTCGCCCAGGTACAGGATCGGCCGCGAGGCGAGCGGGTTGCCGGGGCGGCCGGCGGTCAGGGCCAGGGCGAGCAGAAGCCCGGCGAGGAACAAAGGCACCGCCAGAGTCTCCGGAGCGCCCGCCGCGGAGCCGAGCAGAAAGGCCCCTGCGATGAGAGCGCCGGCCAGGGCGCCGGTGAGGCTGGGCCTCGAGCGCCAGCGCTTCCACAAGGCGCACAGGATCGTCCCCATCGTGAACTCCGTCACGGCTCGGAGCAGGCCGAAGCGGGGGATGTCGCGATCGAGGATGAAGGCGCCGTTCCACCCCATCACCGCCGACAGCAGAAGGGCGAGGCCGAGAAGGGCCGCCATCGCCCAGACCGGCGAGAGCCTGCGCCAGTCGATCGCGAGGACGATGAGCGGGAAGAGCAGATAGGCCGCCGCCTCGCCGCTGATCGACCAGCTCGGATCGTTCCAGGCCAGTGCGCCGGTGAAGCCCCAATTGTGGACGAGGAGGACGTGGAGGGGGAGCTCGGCCCAGGGATAATGGGCGGTGTTGAGCTCGCCCGCCGCGGCCACCAGGGCGGCGTAGATCACGGTCAAGGCGAGGATGAAGAGGTGCAGCGGCCAGACCCTCGCCACCCGCCGGGCGAGATATTTGGGCACGGCCGCGAGGCCGTCGCGGCGCAGGCGGTCCGAATAGTTCAGCCACAGGACGAAGCCCGACAGCATGAAGAAGAGGTCGACGGCGAGATAGCCCTTGGAGAGGACGAAGCCCGCTTGCTCCGGCAGGTACGAAAGCGCGCCGACCCTGATGTGGTAGAGGACCACGAACCAGGCGGCGAGGCCGCGGATGCCGGTGAGCGCCGGAAGGTCGGCGCGGGGATCGGCCGGAGCGCCGCTCATGCCGGAGCGGCCCCGGCCCGGCTGCCCGCGGCGGCCGGGGCGAAGGCGGCGCGGGGCCGCTCCGCCCGCTCCCGCCGGGCGATGAGGTTGTCGAGCCCGATCTGGACCCCGAGTATCATCAGTGTGAAAGGCGTGTAGGCGATGGCGACGAACGAGGCGCCGACCAGGTAGATGATCTGGAAATGCTGGAGCGCCGTCGCCAGCGGCGCGATCCAGGCCTTGTCGCCCTCCTCCTGGCGGTAGCGGCGCCTTATCACCTCCATCCGCACCAGCCCGCCGATGTGGATCAGAAGGAAGATGATCAGCCCGGGAAAGCCCTGCTCGCCCAGCATCTCGAAATAGGCGCTGTGCCAGGCGCGGCCCTGGTCCACCTCGGTGCGCGCGGCGATGGTCTGGACCCCGCCGGATTCCTGGGTGGTGACGGTTCGGACCTGGATCTTGTTGCCGAGATAGGCGCCGAAGCCGCCGCCGAGCGGATTCTCCTGCGCATAGTCCCAGGTCCAGCCCCAGACGGCGAGCCGGACCTTGGCCGACGAATCCCCCTCATAGCCCTGGATGGTCGACATCCGCCCGGTGAAGCTGTCGGGCAGGAACGGGACCGAGGCGACGACGAGCAGGCCCGCTCCGGCGAGGTAGAGGAAACGGCGCTTGACGTCGCGGAGCATGAGCAGGGCGAGGACTGCGATGCAGACGAGGCCGGTCCGGGCCTCCGTCCCGATCGGCATCAGCAGGCAGGCGAAGACCAGCCCGGCGGCGAACGCCTTCACCCGCCAGTCGGGCGGGAACACCGTCCCGAACTTCGCCAGCCACAGGATGATCGGGATGAGCGCGATCGCGATCGTCGAGATGGTGCTGCTCTCGTAGAGGTTCGAATTGTTGGTCACCATCAGGTTGAGGACGCCGTAGCCGCCGCCCGACGCCACCGTCTTCAGCCCGCCGACGATGATGATCGCCGCCGCCGACAGGGTCAGGAACAGGAGCAGCGCCTCGATCCGAAGCTTCGAGCGCAGGGTCAGCGGAAGGAAGATGGCGAAGGCGAGCGAGGTCGACGCCCAGTCCCATTTCTCCGCCGCGGCGATCGGAAAGTCGGCGTTCGAGGTCGTGTAGAAGCTGTAGACGAGCAGGATGGCCAGAAGCCCCTGGCGCGGGCCGAAGCGCAGGCCGGCCTTCTTCTCGAAGAGCAGCCAGCCCGCGAAAGCGAAGCAGGCGACGTACATCGACAGCGGCAGGCTGTTCAGCAGGTAATAGGAAAGGCGCTGCGGCGCGACCGTGTCGATATAGGCGTAGACCAATACGAACAGGAACGGCCGCCGCAAGCCGAGCGCGAGCACGGCGAGGAGGAAGCCGACGAAGAAAAGGTCACGCATCCGGCTTGCCCCTGCCCAGGGTCCAGCGGCGGATTTTCGGAGCGGCCGGCGCCGCCCCGGGCGCGGGATCCTCGTCCAGATCGGTCCGGGCGAGCAGGCGCCAGGCGACGAGCAGCATCAGGCCGTGCGTGAGGGCGAGCGAGAAATTGTCGATCATCGGAGCCGTCCCTGCCCGCGCTTCATCCCAAGCTCCCTAGAGAAGCGCGGTTGACGGGCCGTTAAGGGTGGTGGCGCAGCTTTCCCCTCTCCCGCTTTCGCGGGAGAGGGGAAAGGGGCGACCTTCAGAACGAGCGTTCGTGCAGGGCATTGGCCCATAATTGCTGGGCCATACGGGTGGCGGTCCGAACAGCGCCGGAGCGAAGCGGAAAGGCCTCGGCGTCCAGCGGCAGGTCGGCGAGGTCGGAGAAGAAAGCCGTGGGCAGCCGCTCGCTCTGTCCGGCGAGAAAGGCGCACACTTTCTCGAAGCGGCGGACGAGGGTCGGATTGGGCCGCTTGCCGCCGCGCGTGGCGAGCTCGAAGCTGTGGCCGACGATATTGACGACGGGATGTCCCTCGCCGGCCGCGTGAAGCAGGGCGGCGCGAATCTCGTCGAACGAAACCGCGCAGATCTGGAGGTGCCTGAGGCTGCCCGGGCGCTGCGCGATCTGGGTGACGGGAATCTCGACCAAGCCGCCCAACGCGGCGGGCGCGATCCGGCCCGGGTCGAGCGGCAGGGCGCTGGGATCGGGATGATGGCTGCCGTTATGGCTGCTGTCGAAGCCGATGCCGAGCTCGGCCAGCGCTTCGAGGGTGGCCAGATCGGCGGCGTAGCTTCCGGACCGGAAGGCGATGGGCGGCGGGGCGCCGGCTTCGATCAGAAGGTCGCGGGCGGTCCGGATCAGCGCCAGCTGGGTCTGCCCGTCGAGCCCGGTCAGCTCGAACACGGGTTGCGCGGGATCCGCCCAGGAAGGGTGGATGTGGAGCTGCACCTCCTGGCCCGCCGCCAGGATCGGCTCGACCATGTGCCGGATCGGCTCGATCCCGTAGAGCAGGGCCGGCATCGGATCGACGAAGAAGCAGGCCTTGAGGCCGTGGGCGGCGAGCCGTTCGAGCTGATGGGCGACGCCGACTCCCGCCGGATCGAAGCTGAGCGCCAGATTCTCCTGCCAGGAGGCGCCGGCCAGGTGCCGGTCCCATCTCAACTCGGTGTCGATCGTCAGGAGGACCCGGGTCGCCATGTCAGCGCCGGCCGAACATTTCGATCTTCGGGCCCAGCCGGTTGTTGCGGATTTCGAGGCGTTCCCCGCTCCAGTCGCCGACGAACGCGGTCGTCCAGCGGAAGCCCGGAGCGACCGAGGCGACATTGTTCTCGATGACCAGACCGGCCGAGCGATTCTCCGCGCCTTCGGGGGCGACCGAGATCATCGTCGCGTAATTCTCCTTGCCGGTGCCGTGGACGAAGACGTTGCCGGCGATCCGGCCGACGGCGCCGTTGGAAAGATCGATCTGATAGTTGGTCCGCCGCCCCCGGCTGTCGTCGAAGCTGCTGTCCAGCACCTCGATCCGCGGGGCGCGGCTCTTGACGTAATGGCCGCCTCTGCCCTGCTCGAACCGGGAGTTGGTGACCCTGAGGCTGCCGTAATGGCCGATGTAGATGCTGTGGACCCCGTCGCCCTCGCCGAGGCCGCTGAAGGTGGAATGGTCGACCGTGATCGAATCCGGCGGGCCGTCGTGGGACAGGATGCCGCTCTGGCCGTCCGAGAAGTGCGTGAAGGAGACGGCGAGGTCCCCCTCCTGCAGCCGGATCCCGGCGCCGTTGCCGTCGGGCACCCGGACCCGGGTGAAGACCAGCCCGTCGACCCGCGCGCCCTTGCCGCGCAGGACGAGGGTCGCCTTGCCCTCGCAGGCGCCGCCGTCGAAGACCGCCTCGCCGCGCCTTTCCGCCACATAGGCGATCCGCCCGGCTTCCTGGACGGCGCATTCCCCGTAGCGGCCCGGAGCGATCCGGATCGTGCCGCTGCCGCGCCCGATCGCGTTCACCGCCGCCTGGAGCGAGCCGAAGGACTCGCCTGTTCCGGCGAGTGTGAAAGGGCCGGAAGGCTGGGCCTGGAGCGGCCCGGTTGCGACGGCCGCGAGGGCGGCGAGCGGGAAGGTGAAGCGTCGTTTCATGCGGCAAGCTGTTAGGCCGCAGCGGTTGACGGGCCGTTAAGCTGATTGTGGCAGAGCGCTGTTCATGCGCATTCTCCACGTGCTCGACCACAGCCTGCCCGTCCACAGCGGCTACACCTTCCGCACCCGCGCGATCGTGACCGCGCAGAAGGCGCGCGGGATGGACGTGGCGTGCGTCACCGGAGTCCGCCACTCGAGGGACGGCGCCGATCCCGAGACGATCGAGGGCATCGACTTCTACCGGACCCCCAGGCCCGCGCCCGCGCCTTCCCCGTTGCGGGAGTGGCGGGAGATCAAGGCGCTGGAGGCCCGGCTCGACGCTCTGGCGGACGAGTGGATGCCCGATCAGCTCCACGTCCATTCCCCGGTCCTGAACGCGCTTGCCGCCTTGCCGGTGGCGCGGCGCCGCGGCCTGCCGCTCCTCTATGAGATCCGCGCCTTCTGGGAGGATGCGGCGGTCGGCAACGGAACGGGGCGCGAAGGCTCGGCCCGCTACCGCGCGACCCGGATGCTCGAGACCTGGGCCGCCGGGCGCGCCGATTCGGTGGCGGTCATCTGCGAAGGGTTGCGCCGCGACCTGATCGGCCGCGGCATCGCGTCGGAGAAGATCATCGTCGCTCCCAACGGGGTCGATCTTACCTTGTTCGGCAACCCGCTCGCCGCCGATCTCGACCTCGCCCGGAAGCTCGGCCTGGCCGGCGCCGACGTGGTCGGCTTCATCGGCTCCTTCTACGATTACGAGGGGCTCGACGATCTCATCGCGGCGATGCCGCTTCTCCTGACGAAGCG
>JASLBD010000346.1 GCA_030146745.1 Allosphingosinicella sp.
GTAGAATCGCTCCGTCAGGCGCGGCAGATGCTCGGCGGCAATGCCTTCGCCGCGGTCGGCGATGCCGATCCGGATCATCCCGGGGCCGTCGTCCTCGATCGACACCGTCACCGGGGTTCCGGGCCTGCCATATTTCACGGCATTGACGACGAGGTTGCGGATGAGCTGGAGAAGCTGCCCCCTGTCGCCCGGCACCACCGTCGACTCCGCGCGGCTCTCCACCTCCAGCGCGTTCGACCGCTCGCGGAGCAGGTGCGCACTGCCGGCCCTTATTTCTTCCACCAGCTGGACGAGGTCGACGGCGTCGCGAGGCGGGTTGAAGCGCTCCGCCTCGATCCGGGACAGCGACATCAGATCCTCGATGAGCTGCTGCATGCGCTTGCCCTCGCCGTGCATCAGCCCAAGGAAGCGGTTCCTCACCTCGGCGTCTTCGGCGGTGGTCCTGTCCTGGAGAGTCTCGATGAAGCCGAGGACCGTCGCCAGCGGAGTGCGCAATTCGTGGCTGGCGTTGGCGACGAAATCGACGCGCATCCGCTCGGCGGCGATCGCCTCGCTGCGATCGTTGAGATGGACCAGCCGAGAGCCGTCCGCGAGCGGCGCCACGGTCATCAGCCAGCGCCGGTCGGCATGGCCGATCCCGACGACCTCGATCCGCTCGCTGCCGGCATCCGGGGCCAGCGGACGGGACAGGCGCTCCACCGTCGCCGGGTGGCGCATGGCCAGCCTCGCATCCTGGCCTTCGATCCATTGACCCAGCAACTGCCTGGCGGCCGGATTGGCGATGACGATTCGGCCGCCCTCGATCAGCAGCATCGGCTCGGACATCGCGCCGACGATCTCGCGCGCCCAGCGCTCCCGGCCGCTGTCGGGCGGCGGCGGCGGAGCGCTCGGCTCGGGGAAGAAATGCGCCCGCCAGCCGACCAGGACGGCGGCGGCGCCTCCGATCAGTCCGAGCAGCGCCGCCCACAAGGCGCCGCCCGCCAGCAGCGAGCCGCCGATCGCGACCGCGACGATGACGGCGGCGGCGAGCCGCCGCTGGGAGACCTGCATCTGCATGGGTCCGCCTTTAGCGGGCTTCCCCGGCGAACTTCTAGGGCCTGTACCCCGGGTCGCCTACCCTAGCGGGCCGCGGACAGCAGGTCCGGCTGGTAGCGGGCAAGCGCTTCGCGGGCGAGCTGGTCCGTCGGAACGACGCGTCCCTGGGCGGTCACCACCTCGAAGTGGCGCTTCGACGCCACGGCGAGCCGCCAGACCTTCACGGCGTCGCCGACCCGTCCCGTCTCCGCATAGACCTTGCCCAGGTTGATCAGACGGGCCGGGTCGTCGGACCGGATGCCGCGAAGCTCGCTCAACTGGGCCTCGGCGGCCTTCCAGTCGCCGCGGTCGAGGGCGGCGACGCCGAGGGCGCCCCGCTGATAGCCCTGCTCTACGATCATTCCCGGCTGCTTGCCGGCACAGGCGGTAAGGGCGATCGCCGCGAGAGCGGCCAGTGCGGAATTTTTCATTTCTACGTCTCCGCGTGCGTCGGCACAGCCCGAGTCGTTACACCAATGTGACGAAACATGGAATAAAATCGTCACGAAAATGTCATGCGGATGACGCAGAACGGCAATGCGGGAGTCTTAAACCTGTCTCTTCACCTCTACGGGAGCTGCCGCATGGCCAAATCCGCCCTACTCGCCGCCCTCCTGGCGACTTCCATCGCGACACCGGCCCTTGCCGCCGGGGAGCCCCTCTCCGCCGACGTCGCCGCCGACGTCGCCGCCATGCGGGCGGAGATCGCGGCGCTGCGAGCGGAGGTCGCCGAGCTGAAGGCGGGGCGGGAGGCGCCGGCCGCCGCGGCGGCGGGCGGAACGGCCGCGCCTCCGGCCGGCGCCTCCAGGGGAAGCGGAGTGACCTTCAAGCCGCTCGGAAGGCTTCAATACGATGTCGGCCATGTCGAGAGCCCGCCGGGCGTGAGCGACCGCGGACTGGGCTTCGGCAACGAGGTGCGGCGGGCCAGGCTCGGCGCCGAGGGCACCGCCGGCGGCGGCTTCGGCTACAAGATCGAAGTCGATTTCGCCGACAGCGAGGTCGAGATCACCGACGCCTTCCTCAGCTACAAGGCGTCGAAGGAGCTCGGGCTCACCCTGGGCCAGCACAACAATTTCCAGTCGCTGGAGGAGCTCAGCAGCTCCCGCTTCATCTCGTTCCTGGAGCGCGCCGCCTTTACCGACGCCTTCGATTTCGAGCGCCGGATCGGCCTTTCCGCCAGCTGGTCGGGCGGCGGCTTCATCGCCCAGGGCGGCGTCTTCACCGACAATATCGAGGATCTCGCCGACGCCGGGGACGCGGTCGGCCTGGGCGACGAGAACGATGCGGTCAGCGTCGACGGCCGGATCGTCTACGCTCCCAGGATGGGCGGCACGCAGCTCCATCTCGGCGCCTCCGCCCACTGGCGCGACAATGGCGGCACCGCCGCCGCCGGTCCGGCCACCCGCTACCGGCAGCGGCCCATGGTCCACACCAGCAACTCGCGCTTCCTCGCCACGCCCGGCATGAGGGTCGACACCGAGACCAATTACGGGATCGAGGCGGCGCTGATCCGCGGGCCGCTTCACGCCGCCCTCGAGGCCCACTGGCTGAACGCCGACACGCTCACGAGCGGCCTCAGCCCGACCTTCTTCGGAGGCTATGCGGAAATCGGCTGGTTCCTGACCGGGGAAAGCCGCGGCTACAAAGGCGGGCGCTGGGACCGGACCAGGGTGCGGCGGCCGGTCGGCGACGGCGGCGCCGGCGCCTTCCAGATCAACCTTCGCTACGATCATCTCGATCTCACCGACGGCGGGATCGTCGGCGGCCGCCAGCGCGGCTACCAGGCCTCCTTGGTGTGGATCGCCCGGGACCATGTCCGCTTCCTGCTCAATTACGGTCATCTGCGCTACGACGACGCCGCGATCGCGGCGGCGGGCGGCGACCGCGATTACGGGATCAACGTCTTCGGCGCCCGGGCGCAGGTCGACTTCTAGTCTTTCAGGATCGCCGCGGCGGCCGGGGCGTTCCTCCTTCGCGAGAGGAGACTATCGATGAGCGAAGGCGACGGCGACCTGCCCCTCCATGACGAGGCGAAGGCGCGTTCGAAATGGCGCGGCGGCGAGACCTTGATCGAGAAGGACGGCGGGGGCGATTCCGGTCCGGCGAGCGAGATCGACGATGCCGCCGGCGGGGGTTCGGGCACCGATGCGGGCGACAGGCTGACGGAAGATCTCGCGCAGAGGCCGCCGGACTGAGGCGCCCACGGCGCCTGCCCGATCGGCGTCAGGCCGGCCGGCTATTGTTGCGGGTCGACCAGACGAGCAGGCGGCCGAAAAGCGCCCATCCGCCCCGGCTTTCCTCGAGCGGACGGCGCGCCGCCAGGGCCCGCTTCTCCCACCGTTGGCGCATGACCGTCTCTCCCTTGGTTCCGGGAGAGGCCTAGGGGCTCGGTGTTGCAGGCTGATGACGGGAGGCGAAGGAGCGCCGGCGCTCAGCGGCGGACCGGCTCGTCTCCGCGAAGCCGCCCGAACCCGCTTCCGGACGGGGCCAGGATCAGGTGCGACTCGACGAGCGACAGGCCGCGCCGCATCATCGCGGCCACGCTGTGTCCGTTCACCGGCGCATTGGACATGGAATCCTCCATCCCGCCTCAACGCATGGAACCATGGCTCGTTCCGGTTCGGCGACCGGCCGGAGGGCGAGAGAAGGACGACCAAGGGAAGTGGCGGAGCGGGAGGGATTCGAACCCTCGATACGCTTTTGACGTATACTCACTTTCCAGGCGAGCGCCTTCGACCACTCGGCCACCGCTCCGCATGCCTTGGAAGCGGCCCCCTCTAAGGGCAGGGGGCGCTCAGGGCAAGCCGGTGGCGAAGCCGTCCATGGCCCGAGCCAGCTCGATGTCCTTTTCGGTCACTCCGCCCGCGCTGTGGGTGCTGAGCGCGACCGCGACCTTGTTCCAGCTGTTCGACCAGTCGGGATGATGGTCCGCCTTTTCCGCGGCGATGGCGGAGCGGGTCATGAAGGCGAAGGCCTCGCCGAAATCGGTGAATCGGAAGTCGCGCCGGATCGCCCGTTCGCCGGCCTCGTAGCGCCATTCGGGCAGCGCCTTCAGCGCTTCCGCCCGTTCCTCGTCGCTCAGCGTCATTGTCTCTCCCCTTCATTCCCCTCTATGTCGCGCAGGTGACCGGGGAGCGTCAAACCTTTGCGCCCGACGCGGCGGAGATCGAGCGGCTGGCCGACGCCGCCATCGCCCGCATGCCCGGGCATTTCCGCCGCCATCTCGAAGGGGTGGTGCTGAGGGTCGACGATTTCGCCGAGGAGGAGGTGCTGGCCGAGCTCGGGATCGAGGATCCGTTCGAGCTTTCCGGCCTCTATACCGGCCGCCCGATCGGCGAGCAGAGCTCGATGCTGTCGGGCGAGCTTCCGGCCATGATCCACCTCTACCGCCGCCCGTTGCTCGACGAATGGGCGGAGACCGGGGTGAGCCTCGAGGCTCTGGTCACCCATGTCATCGTCCATGAGGCCGGGCACCATTTCGGCTTCTCCGACGCCGACATGCACGCGATCGAGGACATGGCCGGCCAAGAGGCGGAGGGTTGAGCCTGCTCGAGCTTCGCTCCGTCGCCTGCGTCCGCGGCGGCCGGCTCCTGTTCGAAGGCCTCGACCTGGTCCTGGAGCCCGGAAGCGCCGCTCTGGTCGCGGGGCCCAACGGCGCCGGCAAGTCGAGCCTGATCCGGATCGCGGCGGGATTGCTCCCGGCCGCCGCCGGGAAGGTCGAGCGTTCCGGACCGGCGGCGTTGGCGGACGAAGCGCTCGCCCTCGATGCGAAGCTCGGTCTCGCCCGGGCGCTGGCTTTCTGGAGCCGGCTCGACGGGACCGGCCCCTCCGCGGCGATGGCGGCGATGGGCCTGTCGGCGCTCGCCCAAGTGCCGGTGCGGATGCTCTCGACCGGCCAGAGGAAGCGCGCCGCTTTGGCCCGGGTGCTGGCGAGCGGAGCGCCGCTTTGGCTGCTCGACGAGCCGGCCAACGGCCTCGACTCCGACGGCCGGGCCCGGCTGGAGGGCGCGATCGCCGCCCACCGCGCCGGCGGCGGAGCGATCCTCGCCGCCTCGCACCAGCCGATCGGCCTGCCGGGGGCCGCCCGGGTGACGCTCGGATGAGCGCACTGCTTCTGCGCGAGCTTCGACTGGCGATGACGGGCGGAAGCGCGGCCTTGCCGCTCGTCTTCTTCCTGCTCGTGGCGGCGCTCTTCCCCTTCGCCGTCGGGCCCGACATGGCCCTGCTCGCCCGCACCGGGGGCGGCGCCTTGTGGGTGGCGGCCCTGCTCGCCGCCCTCCTGCCGGTCGACCGGCTGGTCGAGCCGGACCGCGCCTCGGGCGTGCTCGACCAGCTCGCGGTGCGCGGCTTGAGCGAGGAGAGCGTGGCGCTGGCCAAGCTCGCGGGTCACTGGCTGAGCTTCGGGCCGCCGCTGATGCTCGCCGCTCTGCCCGCGGCGGCGCTGATGAAGCTGCCCGGCCCGGTGCTGGTCCGGCTCGAGCTCGGCCTCCTCGCCGGAACGCCCGGTCTCGCCGCTCTGACCCTGATCGTCGCCGCCTTGACCGCGGGCCTGCGGACCACCGGGGCCCTCGCGGGGCTGCTGATGTTGCCGCTGGCAGTGCCGATCCTGATCTTCGGCGCCGGCCTGACCGAGGCGGAAGGCAGCGCCGGGGCGCTCAAGCTCCTCGCCGCGTCGTCGCTGCTGCTGGTCGCCGTAGCGCCTTTCGCGGCGGGCGCGGCGATGCGGTCGGCGCGGGACTGATTCCTCCCCTGCAAACGCAGGAAGGGATTTAGTCGCGCGACCAGCGCGCGAAGATGGCGGTCGGAAGCAGCAGCCCCCGCGCTTCCTCGCGCACCGCCATGTCGCCGCATTCGACCCGGCCGCCGAGATCGCCCAGGGCCTGGCGCACGAGCTCGCCGATCGCCAGCGCCGACATGCGGACCGCATAGACGGTCAGCACCAGGAAGCGGCTCTCCGCGTCGAGCAGGCGGCGGCAGTCGGCGATCAGGCCGGGCAGCCCCTCCTCGAGCTTCCAAACCTCGCCCTCCGGACCGCGGCCGTATTTGGGCGGATCGAGGATGATCCCGTCGTAGCGCCGCCCGCGCCGCACCTCGCGCGCCGTGAACTTCGCCGCGTCGTCGACCAGCCAGCGGATCGGCCGTTCGGCAAGGCCCGAAAGCCGCGCATTCTCCTTGCCCGCCTCGACCGATTTCTTCGAAGCGTCGACATGGGTCAGCCGCGCTCCCGCCGCGGCCATCGCGAGGGTGCCGACGCCGGTATAGCCGAACAGGTTGAGCGCCTCGCTTCCCTCGCCGAGGCGCCCGCGCATCCAGGCCCATTGCGGCGCCATGTCCGGGAAGAAGGCGAGGTGCCGGAACGGAGTCGCCTGGGCGCGGAAGCGCAATTCCTCCCAGCCCAGCTCCCAGCCTTCCCGCGGCACCGGCCGGGCGAACTGCCAG
>JASLBD010000350.1 GCA_030146745.1 Allosphingosinicella sp.
GCGGCGCAGACGATCGGGCCCTTCCTCCCGGTACCGCTGTGGGACGCGATCGGCCGGATGCGGGGCAAGGGCCGGAAGCTGAGCGACTATACGGCGATCAGCCCAGACGCCGTCCGGGACCTTCGGATCGCCGAGCGGGCCGCCGATCGGGGGCTCGACTTCAGCTACCGGCCGCGCCGCGACCCGCTCGAGACCCGCTTGTGGTCGCTTCGGCGGGTCGACGCCGGCAATTACAACAAGGGGCATCTCGCCGGCTGGGGGATCGACATCCGCGACCCGACCGCCGACCGCCGCCTCGTCGAATTCTGCCTGACCGTGCCGGCGGACCAGTATCTGCGCCACGGAGTCCGCCGAGCCCTGGCCCGGACCGCCTTCGCCGACCGCCTCCCGGCCAGGATCGTCAACGAAACCCGCAAAGGCTACCAGGCCGCCGACTGGCACGAAGGCCTCGCCGCCGCGCGCGACGAGCTCGGCGGCGAGCTCGGCCGGATCGAAGCCTGCGAGGAGGCCGGAACCACGGTCAACCCGGCCGCGATGCGCGAACTGGCCGAGGCCATGCCGGCGGAAGGGTGGCACAAGCCCGGGGCGACCCGGAAATACCGGCTCGGGCTGTTGCGGGGCGTCTCCGCCGGCCATTTCATCCGCAAGGCGGCGGGGTCGAACCGGTAGCGGGGCCTCTGCCTCATTCCGGCGAAAGCCGGAATCGGGGACACTGCCGTACGTCAATTCGCACCGCCACGTTCATGAATCCCGGATCCAGTCCGGGATTACGCTAATCTGCTTCCCGCCCCCAGGGCCCAGCCGGTTGCCAAGAGGCAAGGGACGGTTCATGAGGCGCTCATGCTTTCTCAACGAACGCGCTATACAATCCGCGCGCTCCTCCACCTCGCCGATCGCTACGGCGAAGGGCCGGTCCAGCTGAGCGAGATCGCCGCGCGCCAGAACATCCCGCCGAAATTCCTGACCGTGATGCTGTCCCAGATGATCCGGGAAAAGCTGGTGGCGAGCCGCCGCGGCCGCGACGGAGGTTACTGGCTGGCGAAACCGCCGGCCGAGATAAGCTACGGCTCGATCGTCCGGCTCACCCGGGGCTCGCTCGGCCTGCTTCCCTGCGCCAGCCGCTACCGCCACGAGACGTGCAAGAATTGCATCACCGAGGACCAGTGCCGGCTCCACCGCGTGATGCTGATGGTCCGCGACGAGACGGCGCGGATCCTCGACGGGCTCAGCCTGGCGGATTCGATTCCGGAGGATGCCTTTGCGGATGGCTTCTTCGATACGGACCTTCGCCAGGGCTCGGTCCCTACCCAGGATGAGCGGGAAGGGACCGGGATCGCCCATCCCGAGTAGCCGGTGAGCTTGTCGAACCGGCGTATCCAAGGACGCCGGGGAGCAACTAACTAAAGCAAGATCCTGAACAGCGCTCCGCCGCTGTCGCTCTCGCCCAGGCCGATCGAGCCGCGGTGGGCGAGGACGACCTGGCGGGCGAGGCTGAGGCCCACTCCGGTGCCTTTGGCCTTGGTCGTGAAGAAGGGAAGGAAGACGTCCTGGCGGAGGTCCTCGGCCACTCCCGCGCCGTTGTCGGCGACCTCGATCTGGACCCGCCCGCCGGCAATCGCCGAGAAGGACAAGGAGACGGCGGGCGCCTCCGCATGGTCCCGGGCCGCTTCGGCGGCATTGCGCAGCAGGTTGATCAGCACTTGGCACAACAGGTCGGGATCGGCGTCGAGCGTCAGCCGGTCCGGAGCGACCTCGAGCGACAAAGCGACGCCCTCGGCGCCGTCGCCGGCGCGGAACAGGGATTCGAGCTCCCGAGCCCAGGGCAGGACCTCGAAATGGCGGCGGCGGACGATCGGGGTCCGGCTGATCTGGCGGTAGCTCTCGACGAAATGCATCACTCCGTCGGCGCGGCGGGCAAGAGTCTCGACCGCGGAGCGAGCGTCGGCGACGAGCGGATTGTCGCCGCGGTCGACCTCGGCCATCAGGCCGGCGGCGCTCTGGGCGAGCGAGGTCACCGGAGTCATGCTGTTCATGATCTCGTGGGTGAGGACCCGGATGAGGTCGCTCTGAGCGGCGATCTCGATCGCGTTCAGTTCGCCCTGGATCGGCTGAACGGCGACGACCCGGACCATGCCTCCGAGGCGGTGGACCGAGGCGGCGCTGACCATCGCCGTCTGCGGAAGCTCGTCCAGCATCAGCGGGACCAGGCGAGGCTTGCCTATGGCGTCGTCGCGCAGAGCGGTGGCGAAGGTCTCGCCGTAGATCCGGTAGTCCTCGATCCGGACGCCGTGGTGGCGGACGAACAGCCGCCGCGCCGCCTTGTTGGCGAGCTCGACCCGGCCTTCCGAGTCGACCGTCAGAAGCGGCGCCGGCGCGTCGTCCAGCACCGCCTCGCAGAAGCGGTTGGCCTCGGTGAGGCGGAGCCGCTCGTCGCGCAGATTGCGTATCCCCTGGTCGAGCGCCTGGCCGATGTCGGTAAATCCGCTTCCGTCCGCGCGGTGAGCGAAGCTTTGCGAAAGGTCGCCGAGCCGCACCGCCTCGAGGAAGCGCGCCAGCTCCATGTTCGTGCGCTGGATGTAGCGCCACAGTTCGTAGAGCGCCCACAGGCACAGGCCGGCGGCGAGCAGGCGGGCGACTCCCAGGCCCTCGACGTCGAGGGTCGCGACGAACAGGTAGATCGTGCCCAGCAGCAAAGCCGCCCGCCAGCCGAGGCCGGCGACGAAGCGGCTCCTAAAGCCCATGCTTGTCCATTCGCCGGTAGAGCGAGGCCCGGGTCAGCCCGAGCTCCTGGGCGGCGAGCGAGATGTTGTAGGCGTGGCGCTTGAGGGCCTGCTCGACCATCTGCTTTTCGGCGCGTTCGAGGTTGAGGTCGGCGTCCAAGGCGGGCGGGGTGCTGGTCGCCGCCTGGCGCGGGGCGGTCGAGCGGGAGAGGGAGAAATCCTCGAAGGTGAAGGCGCCGTTGCCGGCAAGGATGACGGCGCGTTCGGCGGCGTGGCGGAGCGCCCGGACGTTGCCGGGCCAGTCGTAGGCGACCAGAGCCGCCATCACCTCGGGCGGAAGCTGGCGCGCCGGCTTGGAATATTTCTTCGCGTAGAGGGCGACATAATGGTCGACGAGGACGGGGATGTCGTCGCGCCGCTCGCGCAGCGGCGGAAGCTCGATCTCGACCGTGTTTAGGCGGAACAGGAGGTCCGGGCGGAACAGGCTTTCGTCGGCGAGCCGCTCGGGCGGCAGGTTGGTCGCGGCGACGACCCGGACGTCGATCGACACCGGCTTGTTGGCCCCGACCGGAGTGACCTGGCGCTGCTCGAGCGCG
>JASLBD010000377.1 GCA_030146745.1 Allosphingosinicella sp.
ATTCCTCACATCCAATGAAGATGGCCCGGCTGCTCGCCTCCGCGGTAATCAGCACCAGCAGCGCCGCGCAGGCCCAATAACCGAGTGGCTGACCCTTCCGGGCGGCGCGGAAGAACTGGATGTCGAACGCGCCCCGCCTCAACCCGGAGACGAGGACGCTCACCGCGAACAAGGCAAGGGCGATGCTGAGTCCATCCTGGTCCATCGCCATCACATCCTGAACAGCCCGAAGCGCGCCCGCTCCGCGATCGGCGCGTTCAAACAGGCGGCGAAGGCCAGGCCGAGGACATCGCGGGTCTGCACCGGATCTATGATTCCGTCGTCCCACAGCCGCGCGGTCGCGTAATAGGGATTGCCCTCGTCTTCGTAGCGCTGGCGTATCGGGGCCTTGAACGCTTCCGCTTCCTCCGGCGTCCAGGTCTCCGCGTCCTTGTGGACCGTCGCAAGCACGCTCGCCGCCTGCTCGCCGCCCATCACGCTGATCCGGCTGTTGGGCCAGGTGAACAGGAAGCGCGGACCATAGGCGCGGCCGTTCATCCCGTAATTGCCGGCGCCGAAGCTTCCGCCGATCAGCACCGTCACCTTCGGCACCTGCGCCGTCGCCACCGCGGTGACCAGCTTGGCGCCGTCCTTGGCGATCCCCCCCGCCTCGTACTTGCCGCCGACCATGAAGCCGGAGATGTTCTGGAGGAACAGCAAAGGCGTGCGCCGCTGGCACGCGAGCTCGATGAAATGCGCGCCTTTCAGGGCGCTCTCCGAGAAGAGGATGCCGTTGTTGGCGAGGATCGCCACCGGCATCCCCCAGATTCGGGCGAAGCCGCAGACGAGCGTGGTGCCGTAGAGCGCCTTGAATTCTTGGAAGTCGGAGCCGTCGACGATCCGCCCGATCACCTCGTGGACGTCGTAGGGCGTTCGAACGTCGTCGGGGACGATGCCGTATAATTCCTCCGGATCGAGCTTCGGCTCGACCGGCTCGGATATGTCGAGGTCCGGCGACTTCACCGTGTTGAGCCGCCCGACGATGCTCCGGACGATCGCCAGCGCATGCTCGTCATTCTCGGCGAGATGGTCGATGACGCCCGACTTGCGCGCGTGAAGGTCCCCTCCGCCCAGATCCTCGGCCGAGATCACCTCGCCCGTCGCCGCCTTCACCAGCGGCGGCCCGCCAAGGAAGATCGTGCCCTGGTTGCGGACGATCACGCTCTCGTCCGACATGGCCGGAACATAGGCCCCGCCCGCCGTGCAGCTCCCCATCACGCAGGCGATCTGGGCGATGCCGTCGGCCGACATCTGCGCCTGGTTGTAGAAGATTCGTCCGAAATGCTCGCGGTCCGGGAATACCTCCGCCTGATGGGGAAGGTTGGCGCCGCCCGAATCCACCAGGTAGACGCAGGGCAGCCGGTTCTGAATCGCGATCTCCTGGGCGCGCAGATGCTTCTTCACCGTGGTCGGGAAATAGGCGCCGCCCTTCACCGTCGGGTCGTTGGATACGATCATCGTCTCGCGCCCGGAAACGCGCCCGATCCCGGCGATCATCCCCGCCCCCGGCGCCTCGTCCCTGTACATGCCGTTGGCAGCGAGCTGGCCGATCTCGAGGAACGGCGAGCCCGGGTCGAGCAGCCGGGTCACCCTGTCGCGCGGAAGCAGCTTGCCGCGCGCCACGTGCCGCTCGCGATGCTTTTCCGGACCGCCTTTCGCGGCCTCCGCGACCTGGACGCGCAGGGCCTCGGCGAGGCCGCGATTGTGCTCGGCATAGGTACGGAAAGCGTCCGACCCGGCGTCGACCTTAGAGACGATCTCGGTCATTGCAAGACCGTCGCCCCAGCGAAGGCTGGGGCCCCATGGGGTGAAGAACGCAGGCGCCTTTCACCCGCTGGGATGCCAGCCTGCGCTGGCATGACGCAGAGCCTCCTCATGCCGGCGCCGGCGCCGGATGCACCGGCTTCTTCCGGATCAGATAGCGATAGACCCCGATCACGTTGATCGCGAACAGGAAGATGTTCTGGGTTCCGATCCCCTCCGCCTTGTCGGAGACGAACCCCCAGGTCACCAAAGCGATCGAGGAAGTGCAGAAGATCACGAACGCCCATCCGGTCGCTCGCCGGCCGAGGTCAAGCGACACCATCAAGGCCGCGACGACACCCGCGATGGAGCCGTACCATTCGAGAGCGTCGATCAGGCCCTTGCTCATTCGTCGGCTCCCGTCATGGCGAGGCTGACTAACCGGTGAGCGGCGGGATGGGAAGACTGGCGCGGCGCGTAAACTGCCTATATCCCGCATGACTACATCCGTTTTCGAAAGGCTCCGCGAATGAATCGGCCCATCCTGCTCGCTCTGCTCCTCGCCACCGCGGCCTGCTCGCCGGAAAGCCCGGGCAAGGCCGGCGAGGACACCGAAGCGCAGACGGCGGGCTCGGCCCTCGGCATCGTCCCCGCGGCGATGGACAAGACGGCGGCGCCCGGCGACGATTTCTTCGCTTACGCCAACGGCAATTGGGTCCGGACCACCCAGATCCCGGAAGACCGTTCCAGCGTCGGCGGCTTCTACATCGCCGATCAGGAGCGGGAGCGGCAGACCCGCGAGCTGCTGAACTCCATCCTCGGCTCGAACCCCGCCCCCGGCAGCAACGAGGCGCGCATCGCCGATTATTACAACGCCTTCCTCGACACCGGCGTGATCGACCGGGCCGGCATTGGCCCCGCCAAAGCCGATCTCGATGCGATCGCCGCCATCGCCGACAAGAGGCAGCTCAGCGCCGCGATCGGCGGAACCCTGCGCGCCGACACCGACCCGCTCAACGCCACCGATTATCAGACGGAGAATCTGTTCGGGATCTTCGTGACGCAGGGCCTCGCCACGCCCGGCGAGACCCTGCCCTATCTGATGCAGGGCGGCATCGCCCTTCCCGAGCGCGAATATTATCTCTCCGGAGATTCGAAGATGGCCGGCCTGCGCGGCCAGTATCGCGCCTATGTCGCCTCGATC
>JASLBD010000390.1 GCA_030146745.1 Allosphingosinicella sp.
GCCTCGTCGTCCACTATTCCTGCACGGCTTCGCTCGGCATCCTCATTGCCTGGATCGCCGCCTTGTGGGGAGCGACCTTCGCCGCGTTCAGCCGTCAGGACATCAATTAGAGCCGGGCGCGGATCGGCCCGAGGTCGTAGCCCGCCGCGGCCGCCGCCGCGACGCTCTCCTCCGTCGGCGCTCCTCTCGCGGCGCGGGCCAGAGCCCAGAGGAAGGTCGAACGCATGCCCGAGCGGCAGAAAGCGAGCACCGGCCCCTGCTCGAGCGCCTCCGCCATCGCTTGGACGCGATCCGGCGGGAAAGTCCCCGCGACGGGGATGTGGCGATAATCGAGGCCTGCCGCGCGCGCGGCCGCTTCAATCTCGTCGGAGGACGGCTGGCCCGGGTCCTCGCCGTCCGGGCGGTTGTTGACGATGAGGCGGATGCCGGCGGCGGCGGCTTCGTCCACGTCGGCGGGGGTGAGCTGGCGGACGGAGACGAAGGTGGTCTGATCGAGCTTGCGCATGGGAGCCCCTACGCCACTCCCGCCACCGCCGTCATGCTGAACTTGTTTCAGCATCCAGGCCGGAACCGCCTCGCGGGTGATAGCTGGACCCTGGAACAAGTTCAACGTTACGGCTTCTGCCCTTGCCGGCGGGTCAGGAGAACCCCCGCACCACTTCCACGAACGCCTCGCCATAGCGTTCCAGCTTGGCCTGGCCGACCCCCGACACCCGCGACAAGGCATGCAGCGTCTCGGGCTTCAGCTCCGCCATCTCGCGAAGCGTGCTGTCGTGGAAGATGACATAGGGCGGCACCCCGGCCTCCTTCGCCAGATCGCGGCGGCGCGCGCGCAGGGCCTCGAACAGGGGGTCGTGGGGGAAGTCGGCTCCGGCGCGGTCGCGGCGCTTGCGCGGGCGGCGGGCCGGCGGGAGGACCAGCTCCAGCCTTTCCTCGCCGCGCAGGATCGGCTTGGCTGCGGGCCCGAAGCTCAATCCTCCATAAGGATCGGCTCGAAAGGCGTCGCGGGCGAGCAGGGCACGGGCGACGGGCTTCATCAGCGCCAGCTCCTCCTCGCCGGCGATCCCGAAGACGGAGACCCGGTCGTGGCCGAAGCTCCTCACCTTTTCCGTGTCGCGCCCGGCCAGGACGTCGGTGAGATGCCCGATCCCGAAGCGCATCTCGGTCCGGAAAGCGGCGGAAAGCAATTTGCGCGCCGCCTCGGTGGCGTCGACGGTGACCGGGGGCGCCAGGCAATTGTCGCAATTGCCGCACCGCTCCGGCGGCGACTCGCCGAAATGGCGCAGAAGCAAAGCGCGGCGGCAACCTGCGGTCTCGACCATCGCGGCGAGGGCGTTGAGCCGTTGGCGCTCGCCCGGCCGGCGCGCCTCGGGCACCTCGGTCTCGAGCCTCTGGCGGGCGCGGGCGAAATCCTCGGCGCCCCAGAACAGCCAGGCCTCGGCCGGATCGCCGTCGCGCCCGGCGCGGCCGGTCTCCTGGTAGAAGGCCTCGATCGACTTGGGCAGGCCGGCATGGGCGACGAAGCGGACGTCCGGCTTGTCGATGCCCATTCCGAAGGCGATGGTGGCGACCATCACCATGTCCTCGGACGAGACGAAGGCCTGCTGGTTGGCGGCGCGCACCCGCGGGTCGAGGCCGGCATGGTAGGGGAGCACCTTGCGGCCGCCTTCGCCGAGCTGGACGGCGAGCTTCTCGGTCTTGTCGCGGCTGGTGGCATAGACGATGCCGGGCCCCGGCTGCTCGGCGAGCAGGGCCTTCAATTGGGCCCCGACGCCGTCGCGCGGGCGGACGTGGTAGCGGATGTTGGGACGGTCGAAGCCGGCGACGATCAGCCCGTCGTCGGGGATTCCGAGCTGGACCAGGATGTCGGCCCGGGTCTGGCGGTCGGCGGTGGCGGTCAGCGCCAGGCGCGGGACCTGCGGAAAGGCGTCGAGCAGGGGCTTCAAAAGCCGGTAGTCGGGCCTGAAATCATGTCCCCATTCGGACACGCAATGCGCCTCGTCGACCGCGATGAGCGACAGCGGGGTCCGCTCCGCGAGCTCGCGAAAGCCGCTCCCGCTCGCCCGCTCCGGAGCGACGTAGAGCAGGTCGAGCTCGCCGCGTTTCAGCCGCGCCAGGGTCTCCTGGCGGTCGTCGTCGGCCGAGGTCAGCGACGCCGCCCGGATCCCGAAGCCGGTCGCGGACCGGATCTGGTCGTGCATCAGAGCGATCAGCGGCGAGATCACCAGCGCCGTCCCTGCCCGCGCCAGAGCCGGCACCTGGTAGCAGAGCGACTTGCCCGAGCCGGTGGGCATGACGGCGAGACTATGCCGGCCCGCCATCACCCGCCCGATGACCTGCTCCTGGACTCCCCGGAACGACGGGAAGCCGAAGGTCTCGTGGAGGATGGAAAGAGGGGTCACGCGGTGCTGCTAGCGGAAGCGGGAAGGGCCTGTCGAGGGCGGGGGAGCCGGGCCAAAGACTTTGGATATCCGGTTATTTCCCCGTCGTCCCAGCGAAGGCTGGGACCCCAGCGGGTGAAAGGCGCCGGCATTCTTCACCCCACGGGGCCCCAGCCTTCGCTGGGGCGACGCGATCACTCCGCCGCCTCGGCCTTCTCCTCCGCCTCGCTCTGCTGCCTCGCCCACATGTCGGCGTAGAGCCCGCCCTTTCGGAGAAGCTCCGAATGGGTCCCGCGCTCCGCGACCCGGCCCTCGTCGAGCACGACGATCTGGTCGGCGTCGACCACGGTCGAAAGCCGGTGGGCGATGACGATCGAGGTGCGCTTCGCGGTGACGCTCTGCAGCGTCTCCTGGATCGCCGCCTCGGTGCGGCTGTCGAGCGCG
>JASLBD010000395.1 GCA_030146745.1 Allosphingosinicella sp.
TGCAGCCGCGTTTCGCCAGGGCCTGCGCGGTGCCTCGGCCGATCCCGCTCGCGGCTCCGGTGATGACGGCGGTTCGGCCCTCCAGCCTCATGCCGCCTCCTTCTGCCGCTCGGGCTTGAGCGAGGCCGGGGCGCCGCGGGGAAGGAAGCGGATGACCCCGTCGTCGACCGACGCGAATTTGAGGCTGATCATGTCGAGCGCGTAATTCTGGTAGAGCTTCCAGGGCTTCTTGGAGCCCTGCTTGGGCAGGATGTCGCGGGCCCGCTGCACATAGCCCGAGGTGAAATCGAGGAACGGCACCTCTTCGAGGCCCGGCTCGCGGACGGGGAGGGCGATCTCGCTCCCGCTCTTCTTCAGATGGTTGAGCAGCCGGGTGAGATAGCCGCCGGTGAGGTCCGCCTTCAGGGTCCATGAGGCGTTGGTATAGCCGAACGAGTAGGACAGATTGGGCACGTCGCTGAACATCATTCCGCGATAGCTCAGCGTCTTCGAAAGGTCGCGCGCCTCGCCGTCGACGGCGAAGGCGATGTCGCCCGCCAGCTGCAGCTTGAGGCCGGTGGCGGTGACGACCAGTTCGGCGTCCAGCTCCCGGCCGTCCCTGAGGCGGATGCCGCTCTCGGTGAAGCCGTCGATCTCGCCGGTGACGATCGAGGCGCTGCCGCTCGAGATCGCCTGGAACATGTCGGCGTCCGGCACCAGGCAAAGCCTCTGGTCCCACGGATTGTAGCGCGGCGTGAAATGGGTCGCGACGTCATAGCCTTCGGGAAGGAGCTTCGTCACTTCCTCGAGAAGCTTCTCCTTGACCTTGGCGGGACGCTTTCGGGCGAGCTTGAAAAAGACCATCTGGAGCAGGACGTTCTTCCAGCGGACGATGCCGTAGGCCAGCTTCGAGGGCAGGGCCTTGCGGAGCGCGTTGGCGATCCTGTCCTCGGACGGACGCGAGACCATGTAGGTCGGCGAGCGCTGCAGCATGACGACGTGGCCGGCCGTCTTCGCCATCTCCGGGACGATCGTCACCGCCGTCGCGCCGCTTCCGATCACGACCACCTTCCTGCCCGAATAGTCGAGATCCTCGGGCCAGAATTGCGGGTGGACGACGGTGCCGCGGAAGCTTTCCTTGCCGGGGAAGCCCGGGTCGTAGACCTCCTGGTAATCGTAATAGCCGCTGCAGATGTGGAGCCAGTTGCAGCTGAAGCGGACCCGCTCGCCGCTGTCGGTGCGCTCGGCCTCGACGATCCAGCGGGCCTCGGCGGAGGACCAGTCGGCGCGCTTCACATGGTGGCGGAAGCGTATGTGCCCGCGGATGCCGTAACGGTCGGCGGTGTCGTTGACGTAGCGCAGGATCGACGGGCCGTCGGCGATCGCCTTGGCTTCCTCCCAGGGGCGGAAGCTGTAGCCCAGGGTGTACATGTCGCTGTCCGAACGGATTCCGGGGTAACGGAACAGGTCCCAGGTCCCGCCGATCGCCTCGCGGCCTTCGAGGATGACGTAGGAGCGTTCCGGGCTGCCCCGTCGGAGGTGATAGGCGGCGCCGATGCCGGACAGGCCGGCGCCGACGAAGAGGACGTCGAAATGCTCGACACCGCCCGCCGCCGGGACGTCGCCGTTCATTTCGGTACCGCCGCTCTCCAACATATCCCCCCGGGGCCTCCCGCGGCCGACGCCTGCGCTTGACACCAATAAGGCGCAAGGGGATTGTGGGACAAGAACGATAAAGTTGCCGAACGAAACCGGCACTGGGGACTATGGCCCGTAAAGGGGCCTCGGGGAGGAACATCGATGAACAGGAACGTGATTCTGGCGCTCGGCGCGTCCGTGCTCGCCATGGCCGCGGCGGCCCCGGCTTCGGCCCAGACAATTCCCGAGGCGGAGGGCGCCGGGCAGACCGGCGACATCACGACCGGCGCCGGCGCGGACCAGGCCGGCGACGCCGAGAGCGGCACCACCGACAGCGCGGAAAGCGGGGACGACGCGGACATCATCGTCACCGCCCAGCGCCGCGCGGAATCGCTTCAGAACGTTCCGATCGCCGTCTCGGCCTTTTCCGGCGAGGCGCTCGAGCGCCAGCAGATCGAGAATGCCAGCGACCTTCAGCAGAGCCTTCCCAACGTCACCTTCACCAAGACCAACTTCACCTCGTCGAGCTTCACCATCCGCGGCATCGGCGACCTGTGCACCGGCTTCTCCTGCGACAGCGCGACCGGAATTCACGTCAACGACATGCCGCTCACCTCGACGCGCCTGTTCGAAACCGAATATTTCGATCTCGAGCGGGTCGAGGTCCTGCGCGGGCCGCAGGGCACGCTCTACGGCCGCAACGCGACGTCGGGCGTGGTCAACTTCATCACGGCCCGTCCGAACCTCAACGAGTTCCAGGCCAGCGTCAGCGCCGAATATGGCAATTACGACTCGAAGAAGCTGACCGGAATGATCAACGTGCCGATCGGCGACGTCGTCGGAATCCGGCTCGCCGGCTATTGGCTGAACCGCGACGGCTTCATCAAGAACACGTTCGACGACAGCCGAATCGACGGCCGCGACCTCTACGCGCTTCGCGGCTCGATCCGGATCCAGCCGGCCCCGGGCACGACCGTCGACCTCATCGGCTATTACTTCCGCGAGAAGGACGACCGCTCCCGCATCCAGAAGCAGCTCTGCGCCCGCGACAATACCGGGATCCTCGGCTGCCGCCCCGACCAGCTCGCCTTCGAGACCGTCAATGCCAACGCGACCCTGGCGGCGATCCTCACCTCGCGCGAATTCTTCCGGATCAACAGCCCGGCCTTGACCAATTTCGGCCTGGGCAGCCTCTACGGCCCCGACAATTTCTTCGGCGGGGTCGTCAACCCGGCCGACCTGCGCACGGTCCGAACCGATTTCAACCCGACCTATTTCGCCGAAGAAATTCACGCGATGGCGCGCATCGAGCAGGAGATCGGCGAGACCCTGGACCTCACCGTCACCGGCGGCTACACCCGGCAGGAGGTCGACAGCCGCACCGACTACAACCTCGTCGCCGGCAACTCGCTTGCCGGCAATGTCGGCCTGGCCACGTTCATCGCAACGGCCGGCGCGCCCGGCGTCGCCTTTCCGGGAGGTGTGAATCCGTTCACCCCGGCGAGAAACGCGCTGATCGGCCCCGGCGGCACCGTCTGCACGTCGGAGACCAACCCCAATTATACCGGCAATTTCGGCGGCTTCACCAACCGCTGCACCCCCGGAAGCACCGACTACGACCGCTCGCAGAGCCACTCGCGCCAATATTCGATCGAGGCCCATCTCGACAGCGACTTCGAAGGGCCGTTCAACTTCCTGATCGGCGGCATCTACCTCGACAACCGGTTCACCGATTCCAATTACTACGTCGCCTCGTTCGGTCTCGATTATGCCGCGGGTATCCTCGGCGCCGGCCAGGCGCTCGGCCAGCGGGCAGGGGGCAACGTCAACTTCCCCAACGTCTTCCTGGCGCCGCCTTTCTACAACAGCGAGGTCAATTTCTTCTCGCTCAAGAGCTACGGCCTCTTCGGGGAGGTCTATTTCGACGTCTCCGACAAGCTCCGCCTGACGGGCGGCATCCGCTATTCGAACGACAAGAAGCGCCAGGTCGCCCGGGTTCCCCTGCTCAGCTTCGCGGTGCCTTACGGCACGACCGACGCCAACCAGTCGCCCTTCCTCGGCCTGTTCGACGCCGATCCGACGGTCGCCGGCAACCAGCCCTACAATATCGGCCGGGCCGCGTTCGACGAGTTCACCGGCCGCTTCGTCGTCGACTACAACCTGACTCCCGACAACCTCGTCTACGCCTCCTGGTCGCGCGGCTATAAATCGGGCGGCCTGAACCCGCCGATCAATCCGATCTTCAACGTGCCCGCCACCTTCGAGCCCGAGATCATCAACGCCTTCGAGATCGGCTCGAAGAACAGCTTCGCGGGCGGCAAGGTGCGCCTCAACCTCAGCGCTTTCTATTACGATTACAAAGGCCTTCAGCTGAGCCGGATCGTCGCCCGGACGTCGGTCAACGACAATACCGACGCGGAGATTTACGGCGCCGAGGCGGAGGCGGTGTTCCGGCCGTCGCGGGACCTGCTGATCAACCTGTCGGGCAGCTATCTGCACACCGAGATCAAGGACCTCCAGCTCGTCGATCCGCGCGACGTCTCGGGCGGCCGTTCGGACACGGTGATCATCAAGGACGTGACCAACGCGTCCAACTGCGCCGTCATCCCCAACACCGCCGGCAACGCGCTCGGCGCCAACACCCTCGTCACCGCCTTCAACGGGGCGCTCGGCCTCGCCGGGCCGGTGCCGGTGCCGGGCACCAACACAACCGGCGCCTTCTCGGTCTGCGACGCGCTCGCCGCGACCGTCGCCAACCCGTCGGCGCCGCTCAGGGGCCTGTTCGCGACCCCGACCGGCCCGCTTCCCTTCACCGTCGCGACCGGAGTGGAAGTCGACCTCAGCGGCAACGAGCTTCCGCAGGCGCCGAACTGGAAGTTCTCGGCCGGGATCCAATATACGGTGCGCCTCGGCAACGGCATGACCATCGTGCCACGCGCCGACCTGAACTATACCGGCAAGTTCTGGGCCCGCAGCTTCAACACGCCGATCGACCGGATCGACGGCTACGAGGTGGTCAACGCCCAGATCCAGGTGAACGGCCGGGACGAGCGCTGGTTCGTCCGAGCCTTCGTCCAGAATCTGACCGGCAACGACGCGATCACCGGCCAGTATGTCACCGACCAGTCCTCGGGCCTGTTCACCAACGTCTTCACCCTCGAGCCCAGGCGCTACGGCATCGCCGCCGGCGTGAAGTTCTAGGGCAGGCATGGGGCGCGCCTGAAACCCCTCTCCCGCTTTCGCGGGAGAGGAGGGGCCCACCGCGCAGCGGTGGGAGGTGAGGGTCTGTACTCCGGAGTCGGCAAGACCCTCACCCGCAAGCCTCCGGCTTGGGTCCCCCTCTCCCGCGGAAAGCGGGAGAGGTGCTTGGCGTGGCGTCTCCGCCGCTATAGGCGAAGGGGGAATCGCCTCAAAGGAACCACCATGCGCGACTATCTCGACTTCTACATCGGCGGCGAATGGGTCAAGCCCGTCGAGCGCCGGACCCTCGACGTCGTCAACCCGGCCGACGAAAGCGTCGCCGGCCGCATCAGCCTCGGCGGGCCCGAGGACGTCGATCGTGCCGTCACGGCGGCCAAGGCCGCTTTCCCGGCCTATTCGGAGACGACCCGCGAGCAGCGGCTCGAGCTGCTCCAGTCGGTCGCCGCCGAATATCAGAAGCGTTATGCCGAGATCGCCGAGGCGATCACCGAGGAGATGGGCGCTCCCTCCGCGCTCGCCCAGCGCGCTCAGGCGGCGGTCGGGATCGGCCACCTCCAAGCCGCGATCGGCGTGCTCAGGGACTATAAGTTCGAGGAGAAGCGCGGCTCGACCCTGATCAAGAAGGAGCCGATCGGGGTGTGCGGCTTCATCACGCCCTGGAACTGGCCGATCAACCAGATCGCGACCAAGGTTTTCCCGGCGCTCGCGACCGGCTGCACCATGGTCCTCAAGCCTTCCGAGGTCGCGCCCTTCTCAGCCTATATCTTCGCCCAGGTGCTCGACTCCGCCGGGGTTCCTGCCGGAGTCTTCAACCTCGTCAACGGCGACGGCCCCGGCGTCGGCGCCGCCATCGCCGCCCATCCCGACGTCGACATGGTCTCCTTCACCGGCTCGACCCGCGCCGGGATCGCCGTCGCCAAGGCGGCCGCGGACACAGTGAAAAGGGTCCATCAGGAGCTCGGCGGCAAATCGCCCTTCATCGTCCTCGAGGATGCCGACGTCGGCAAGGCGGTGACCGCGGCGATGCGCCACATGCTGACCAACTCCGGCCAGTCCTGCAATGCGCCGACGCGCCTGCTCGTCCCCAAGGCGCGGATGGAGGAGGCCAAGGAGGCCGCCCGCGCGGTCGCCGAGAAGACCAAGGTGGGCGATCCGAAAGGCGACGCAAATCTCGGCCCGGTCGTTTCCGACATCCAGTGGACCAAGATCCAGGGGCTGATCGAACGCGGAGTCTCCGAAGGCGCGACCTTGGTCGTGGGCGGCCCGGGCAAGCCCGACGGGCTGGAGCGCGGCTATTACGTCCGCCCGACCGTCTTCGGAGACGTCGACAACGATATGGCCATCGCCCGCGAGGAGATATTCGGTCCGGTCATGTCGATCATCGGCTATGAGGACGAGGAGCAGGCGGTCGAGATCGCCAACGATACGCCCTACGGCCTCGCCGCCTACGTCCATTCGTCCGACACGGACCACGCCCGCAAGGTCGCCGCGCGCCTTCGGGCCGGGCAGGTCAACATCAACGGCGCCGAGCTCGACTTCATGGCCCCGTTCGGCGGCTACAAGCAGTCGGGCAACGGCCGCGAATGGGGCGATCACGCCTTCGAGGAATTCCTCGAGACCAAGGCGATATTGGGGCACGCGTGAGGCTTTCTGCCCTCTCCCTGGAGGGAGAGGGCAGGGTGAGAATGTTCGGCGTCGGTGGTTATCCGAAGCGGCCGAGCCCCCTCACCCCAACCCTCTCCCCGCCGGGGAGAGGGAGTTCAACCTTCCTCCCGCCACCGGGCGCGGATCATGTCGCTGGTCTCGCGCGAGCCGTCGTGGCTCCAGCCGGGCTCGCGCACGAGGTAGGCGAGCTTGGCCTTGAGGCCCGGCGCGCGCCACGCGTCGCGGGCCATCTCCACCCATTCGTGAATCGCCGCCCAGAACAGGTTGTAGGAGCCCAAGGGCTTCACCGTCCCGTAGCGCGGCGGATCCTCGTCCCGCTCCGCCTCGAAGCTTCCGAACATCTTGTCCCAGACGATGAAAACGCCGGCATAATTGCGGTCGAGATATCGCGGGTTGACGGCGTGGTGGACCCGGTGGTGGGCGGGCGTGTTCATCATCGCCTCGAACCAGCGCGGCATCCGCCGGATCGTCTCGGTGTGGATCCAATATTGGTAAACCAGATTCACCCCGACGCAGAAGAACACCATCGCCGGCGGAAAGCCGATCAGGAAGAGGGGCAGTCGGAACAGGAAATTGAGGCTGATGAAGCCGGTCCAGGTCTGCCGAAGCGCGGTCGAGAGATTGTAGCGCTCGGACGTGTGGTGGACGACATGGCTGGCCCAGAACCAGCGCACCCGGTGGGCCGAGCGGTGGAAGGCGTAATAGGCCAAGTCGTCGAGCAGGAAGCACAGCGCGAACGCCCACCAGGCATAGCCGATGTCGATCAGGTGAAAGCGATAGACCCAGATCGAGAGCGCCGCGACCAGCCCGGCCGACAGGATCCCGGCGACGAGGCTGCCGAGCCCCAGGCCCAGCGAGGTGAGGGTATCCTTGCCGTCGTGAAGGCGCTTCCGCTGGCGCCGCGCCACCCACAGCTCCAGGAGGAGCAGGCCCACGAAGCCCGGGATCGACCAGTAGACGGGGTTGGGAAGCTCGGGCACGGCGGCAGCCTACATGGGCTGGCCCCGCGGGAAAAGCCGTGCGAAGGGGAGGGGAAGATGAGCGATCTCGAATCCATCCCCGACATCATCGACCAGCTTTGCGAGATGTTCGACGAGTCGGTCGCGGCGCTGCGCGGCGCGCTCGCCCGCTATCTGCTTCGCGGCGAGCGGCCGGACGCCGAGGCCCGCGCGCGCGGCCTGTTCGCCTATCCCGAGCTTCGGATCGACTACAGCTTCGACAGGCCGCCCAACTTCCCGCCGCGCGCCTTCGGCCGCCTCAACCAGCCGGGCCGCTACGCGATCAGCATCGCCCGCCCCCGCCACTTCCGCAAATATCTGACCGAGCAGCTCGAATATCTCGTCCGCGACTATCAGGTGGAGATTTCGGTCGGCCCCTCGGCGAGCGAGATCCCTTATCCCTACGTCCTCGACGGCACCGACGACCTGAGGCTCGACGGCGCCCACGCCGCCGACCTCAGCCGCTGGTTCCCGGCGACCGAACTCTCCCATATCGGCGACGAGGTCGCGGACGGCACCTGGGATTACAGCCGCCACCCGGACCGGCCGCTCGCTTTGTTCGACGGTCCCAGGGTCGATTTCAGCCTCGCCCGCCTTCGCCATTATACCGGCACGCCGGTCGAGCACACCCAGCGCTACCTGCTCTTCACCAACTACGTCCGCTACGTCGACGAATTCGTCCGATGGGCGGTCGAGGAGCTGAAGCGGGAAGACAGTCCCTACGAGGCGCTTTCGGCGCCCGGCGGAGTGCTGGTCACCCGCGACACGGCCGATCCGGTCGCGGAGGTCGCCGCGGGCAGCTGGCGCAAGGTGCAGATGCCGGCCTACCACCTCATCGCGGCCAACGGCGGCGGAATCACCCTCGTCAACATCGGAGTCGGCCCCTCCAACGCCAAGACGATCTGCGACCATCTCGCCGTCCTTCGTCCCGAAGTGTGGCTGATGATCGGCCATTGCGGAGGCCTGAGGCCGAGCCAGACGATCGGCGACTACGTCCTCGCCCACGCCTATCTGCGCGACGACCATGTCCTCGACGGCACCCTTCCGGTCGAGATCCCGATCCCGCCCATCGCCGAGATCCAGCAGGCCCTCTACGACGCCGCCGCGGAAGTGACGGGGGAAGAGCCCAAGGACCTCAAGAAGCGCCTCAGGACCGGCACCGTCGTCACCACCGACGACCGCAATTGGGAGCTTCGGATCCAGAGCTCGGCGCTTCGATTCAACCAGTCGCGCGCCGTCGCAATCGACATGGAATCGGCGACCGTCGCCGCCCAGGGCTACCGCTTCCGGGTCCCCTACGGCACCCTGCTCTGCGTCTCGGACAAACCGCTCCACGGCGAGATCAAGCTGCCCGGCCAGGCCAATGCCTTTTACGAGCGGGCGATCAGCCAGCATCTGAGGATCGGCATCGAGACGCTTCGGATCCTCAAGAACCAGGGCGGCAACCTGCATTCGCGCAAGCTCAGAAGCTTCGACGAGCCGCCGTTCCGCTAGAATTCCTCTCCCGCCGCTTCGCGGGAGAGGAGGGGCCCACCCGCGTAGCGGGGGGGAGGTGAGGGTCTTACCGAGTCCGGTGTACAGACCCTCACCCTCCCGCTTCGCGGGCCCCTCCCTCTCCCGCGAAAAGCGGGAGAGGGGTTTTCACGGCTTCGGAGTACGGTCCTCCACCCGCCCCAAAGCCGGCGGATTCAGGCTCCCCGCCGCGGCGATATAGGCCTCCAGCGCGTCGACGTCCTGGACTCCGCCGGTCGAATCCGTGCCTTCCTTGAAGACGGTGAAATTGTCCCCGCCGCCGGCAAGGAAGCTGCTCATCCCCACCCGGTAGACCGCCTCGTCGCGCACCGGCTGGCCGTCCACCGTCAGGAGCACGATCCGCTGCCCCTCCGGCTTCGACAGGTCGTAGGCGAAGCGCAGGTTGTGCGACGGGGACAGGATGTAGGGGTTCTGGACGGTGTTCGAGCCGCTGGCGAACTGCTGCTCGAGCACGGCCCGGAGCTGGCGGCCCGTCAGGCTCTTCACCACCATCATGTTGGCGAAGGGCTGCGCGGCGAAGAGCTGGCCGAAGCTGATCCCGCCGTCCGCCGCGGGCACCAGATCGGCCCGCACTCCGCCCGGGTTCATGAGCGCGATCTGCGCGCCGCCCTTGGCCGCGCCCTTGGTCGCCGCCAGCTGGGCGTCGGCGACGAGGTTGCCGAGCACGGACTCGCCATGTTCGTTGGCGCTTTTCAGGGCCGGCCAGCCGAGCCGGCCGACGGCGCGCGCCGCGATCGGCTCGGCGGGCCGGCCCTGAAGAACGCCAACGAACATGGCGAGTCGGTGCTCGGCAATCTCATCGCCGACGCCCAGCTGGCCGCGACCCGGGGCCCTGCCAATGGCGGCGCGCAGATCGCGC
>JASLBD010000437.1 GCA_030146745.1 Allosphingosinicella sp.
GTTCATGGATTGCGGCGTCCGCCGGAATCACGTCAACGCCCGAGCTCCCGCTCCAGGAAGGCCTTCACCTCGCCCAGCTCCACCGAGCGATCGACCAACGCTTCGCCGATCCCCCGCGTCAGAACGAACGGCACCCGCCCGTCCCTCGCTTTCTTGTCGCTCGCCATGTGGCGGACGAGCCGCTCCGCGCTCATCCCGTCGGTCCGCGTCGGCAGCCCCGCGGCCTGAAGATGCGCCGCCACCCGCTCCGCCTCGTCCGGCCCGCACAGCCCCCGCTCCGCGGAGAAGCGGAAGGCGAGGGCCATTCCGAGCGCCACCGCCTCGCCGTGAAGCATGGCGAAGCCGGTCTCCGCCTCGAAGGCGTGACCGAACGTATGACCGAAATTGAGCAGGGCGCGCCGCCCGCTCCTCTCGAGTTCGTCCTCGGCGACGATCGCCGCCTTGGCGCGCACGCAGGTCTCGATCGCATGGAGCCGCGCCGCCTCATCCCCCGCCAGCAGGGACGACCCGTTCACCTCGCACCAGGCGAAGAAGGCGGGATCCCCGATCAGCCCGTATTTCACCACCTCGGCATAGCCCGCTCGAAGCTCGCGCTCCGGCAGGGTGTCGAGGGTCGAGGGATCGATCAGGACCGCCGCCGGCTGGTGGAAGGCGCCGATCAGGTTCTTGCCGGCCGCCGCATTGATCGCGGTCTTGCCGCCGACCGACGAATCCACCTGAGCGAGCAGGCTCGTCGGCACCTGCACATAGGCGCAGCCGCGCTTCAGGATCGACGCGGCGAATCCGGCGAGGTCGCCGACCATGCCGCCGCCGAAGGCGAGGATCGAATCGTCCCGCTCGATCCCGAGATCGAGCAGCCGCTCGGTCATTGCCTGAAGCCGCGCCCAGCTCTTGCTCGCCTCGCCCGGCGGAACCAGCACCGGCACGATGTCGAGTCCCGAGGCCAGGAGCCGGTGGCCCTGCGCCGCCCAGACGGTTTCGTCCGACACCGCGACGATCCGCCCGCTTCGGGCATGAGGCGCGAGCAGCTCCCCCGCTCCGTCGAGCAGGCCGCCGGCGATCGCGATCGAATAGCTGCGCTCGGCCAGCGCGACCTCGATCCGCTTCATCCCGACTGCTCCGCCAGCGCCTCGACGATCCGCTCCACCGTGTTTTCATGGGGCCCGGGCCCGCTGCTCACCCGCAGATGGGCCTCGGCATAGACCGGGTTCCGGACCTCGGCGAGCCCGCTCAGGAAGGGCAGGGGGTCCTTGCCGGCGAGGAGCGGGCGGTGGGCCCGCCGGGCCACCCGATGCGCCAGAATCTCCACGTCCGCCTCGAGCCAGATCGCTATGCAGCGATCGAGGATCAGCGCCCTCGTCTCGGCGTCCATGAAGGCGCCGCCGCCGGTCGCGATCACCTTGCGTCCGCCCTCGATCAGACGCCGGATCACGCGCCGCTCCCCGTCTCGGAAGCCCGCTTCGCCGAAGCGGTCGAATATCTCCTTTATCTCCTGGTCGGCGGCGCGCTCGATCTCCTCGTCCGAATCGACGAAGGGGAGGGAAAGCCGACGCGCCAGCCGCCGGCCCACCGTTGACTTGCCCACCCCCATCAGTCCGACGAGGACGATCGAGCGTTCAGGCGAGCGTCCGGTCGGGAGAAGCGCGTTCGGCATTGCGGCAGGGGCTATACAGGGGGGCGGCTCGTGGGGCAAAAGGCCGGCCATGCGTATCCAACCCCTGCAGCGTCGGCGAAAGCCCATCCTGCCGAAGATTCTCATCGCCCTCCTCCTCCTCTTCCTGGGCTGGCTGATCTGGCTCGGCTTCCAGTCGAACGAGGTCCCGACCCACAGGATCGAGCAGGACGTCACCAATGAAGCCCTTGCGGGCTAAGCTCCTCTTTCTCGCCGGCGGCGCGGCCCTGGTCTTCGCCATCCCGGCGATGGGCCAGCGGGACAAGGGCCCGGAATCGCTGTTGCCGCCCGGCTTCGGCGAGCCGCCCCCGCCTGCGCCCAAGGCGCCGGCGCCAGATGCTCCGGCAACGCCGCCGCCCGGCTCGCCGGCCCCTCCCGCCCCCGTGCCGGCCCGGCCGCGACCGAGCGTGCCGCTGGAGATCGAGGATGCGGCGGCGGAGGATCTGGAAGCGCTCGCCCGGCAGGCGCTGCCGCCGCCGATCGAGATTCCCGAGGGCTCGCGCCGTCCGGTCAATCCGGTCGGGCCGCTTCGTCCCGGCAATTGGGGGCTCGGCCTCGACGCCTTCGGCAACGCCAATGGCCGCTTCCTCAGCGGCCTCATGGGCCGGCTCAACGCTCCGCTGCCGTCGCGCTGGACCTCGATCCTGCTTCGCCGTGCCCTGCTCTCCGAGGCTTCTGCGCCGCGGCAGGTCAACGAGATCGACTGGGTCGCCGAGCGCGCCTGGCTATTGCTTCGAATGGGCGAGGCGGACAGCGCCCGGATGCTCGTCCAGTCGATCGACGTCGATCAGTTCACTCCGCGAATGTTCAGCGTCGCCGTCCAGACGGCGCTGGCCACCGCCGATCCGGCCGCGCTCTGCCCGCTTGTCGACCCGGGCCGAAAGGTTTCCGACCAGCCGGTCTGGCCGCTCGCCGACGCGATGTGCGCCTCTCTCGAAGGCGACGCCGCGCGCGCAAGCCAATTGATCGACCAGGCGCGCCGCCGGACCGGCGGCGGCATCGATACGTTGCTGGCCGAGAAGGTGATCGGGGCCGGCGCCAACACCCGCCGCGCCGTCACCATCGAATGGGAGGGGGTGGACGAGCTCAACAGCTGGCGCTTCGGGCTCGCCAGCGCCACCGGCCTCGAGATCCCGGATGCGCTGATGAACCGCGCCGGTCCCGCAGTCTGGGCGTGGCAGGCGCGGGCGCCGATGATCCCGCTTGAGCAGCGAATGGGGGCGGCACAGCGGGCGGCGACGCTCGGAGTCTTCTCCAACGCCTCGCTGGTCGAGATGCACAGCCTGCTCTTCGACCGCACCGATCCTTCCGAGATCGAGGCCAGCATCGGCGGCCGGCTGCGCAAGGCCTATGTCGACGGCTCGATCGAGAACCGCATGGACGCTCTTCGCAACCTTTGGGACGAAGGCGACGACCGCTACGGCCGCTACATACTCACCGCCGCCGCCGCCGCGCGGATTCCGGTCTCGGCGGAGCGCGGCAACCGGATCGACGACCTGATCGCTTCGATGATGTCGGCGGGCTACGACCGTTCCGCCGCCCGCTGGGGCGGGGTCGCCGACGGCCTGGACGGGGACGACGGCCACCGTGCCTGGTCGATCCTCGCCGTCGGGGCGCCGCGGCCGGTCGTCGATCTCAGCGCCGGCCGGATCGAGGAATTCACCGACGGCGCCGGAAGCCATCGCGGAAGGATGCTGGTCGCCGCTCTGGCCGGCCTCGGCCGACTCGACGATCCGCTTCCCTATGGAGTCAGCACCGCGCCGCGCAGCCGCTGGGCGAACATCATCTCCGCGGCGGCACGGGCCGGCCAGCCCGGGACCGTCGCCCTCCTCGCCGGAGTCGGGATGCAGACGGGGAGTTGGCGGGGGGTGCCGCCCGAGCATCTCTACCACATCGTCCGGTCGCTGAGGGAAGTGGGGCTCGAATATGAGGCGCGGATGATCGCCGCCGAGGCTATGACCCGGCTGTGAGCGGCGATCGCGAGGACGGGCAGCTGATCGCCGCCTTCCTCGAGATGCTCGCGGCGGAGGCCGGCGCCGCGCTTAACACGCGCCTGGCCTACGAACGCGATCTGCGCGGCGCCTCCGAGCTGCTCGGCGGCAGGCTTTCCAGCGCTGGGCCCGAAGCCCTGAAAGGCCTTTCCGAAGCCTGGATGCCGCTCAAGCGGACGAGTGTGGCGCGCAAGGCGGCCGCGCTCCGCCGCTTCTACGGTTTCCTCCACGACGAGGGCCTGCGCGCCGACGATCCTTCCGCCGCCTTGCCGCGCCCCGCCGGAGGACGGCCGCTGCCCAGGATCCTCGACCACGGAGCGGTCGGCGCCCTGTTCGGCGAGCTCGAACGCCGCCGCCGCGAGGCGCCGGGCGCGGCCGCGCTTCGGCTGAGCGCGCTCGTCGAGCTGCTCTACGGCTCGGGAATGCGCGCCACCGAGCTGGTTTCGCTTCCCCGCCACGCCGTCCACCCGGACAAGCCCTTCCTCATCCTCAGGGGCAAGGGCGACAAGGAGCGGCTCGTCCCGATCTCCGACCGGGCCCGGGCCGCCGTCGCCGAATGGGCGGCCCTCGTTCCGCAGGGCAGCCTCTGGCTCTTCCCGTCCGGCAAGAGCCATCTCAGCCGGGTCCGCCTCCACCAGCTTCTCAAGGAGCTCGCCGCCGCCGCCGGAGTGCCGCCCGAGCGCGTCAGCCCCCACGTCCTTCGCCACGCCTTCGCCACCCATCTGCTCGAAGGAGGCGCCGACCTTCGCGCTCTCCAGATGTTGCTCGGCCACGCCGACATCGCCACCACCCAGATCTATACCCATGTCGACAGCCGCCGGCTGATCGACCTGGTCAACAGCCGGCATCCGCTCGCGGATGCCGGGCGGCGCCCGCCGTCGTCCCGGGCTTTGACCCGGGATCCGTGAATACGGGCCGAGACGGATTTCCGACGGCGGTGTTTCCGGCTTTCGCCGGAATGACGGTCTCGTTGACGCACAGCCCCTCTGCGCCTAACCCGCGCCCGACCATGCCCACCTTCCTCGATTTCGAAAAAGCGATCGCCGAGCTCGACAACCGCATCGACGAGCTGCGCGAGACGGCGGAGGATTCGGACCTCAACATCGATGCCGAGATCGGCCGGCTCGAGTCGAAGTCGGAGCGGATGCTCCGCGACACTTATGCGCGGCTCACCCCCTGGCAGAAGACTCAGGTCGCGCGCCATCCGGACCGGCCGCATTTCAAGGATTATGTCGCCGCCCTGGCCCAGGATTTCATCCCCCTGGCCGGGGACCGCAACTTCGGCGAGGACGCCGCCATCGTCGGCGGGCTCGGGCGGCTGGGCGGCCGCAAGGTCATGCTGATCGGCCACGAGAAAGGCGACGACACCGCCAGCCGGCTCACCCACAATTTCGGAATGGCGAAGCCCGAAGGCTATCGCAAGGCGATCCGGCTGATGGAGCTGGCCGACCGCTTCGACATTCCCGTCCTGACGCTGGTCGACACGCCCGGCGCCTTTCCCGGAGTCCAGGCCGAGGAGCGCGGCCAGGCCGAGGCG
>JASLBD010000013.1 GCA_030146745.1 Allosphingosinicella sp.
GCCGCCGCCGCGGGCGTGGATGCGCTCGGCCACGGGATCGGCGATGCCCTGGTCGACGACGAGCTGATCGCCCTGATGAAGGCGAACCGCACCGCCTACGTCCCCACCCTGGTCGTCTACGAGCCGCAGGAGGGCCGGGCCTTCCTTCCGGCGGAATGGCGGCGGCTGCGGCCGCAGGAGCGGGCGCGCGAGGAGGCCCGAAGGGCCCGGCAGGCCGGATCCACGCCGCCACGGGAATCGACTCGCTGGACGATCATGCGGGAGAATGTCCGGCGGCTGAAGGCGGCCGAAATCCGGGTCGGGATAGGCACCGACGCCGGGATCGGGGGAGTCTATCACGGCTCCTCGACCCTGCGCGAGATCGGCTGGCTGGCGAAGCTGGGCTTCACGCCGGCAGAGGCGCTGGCCGCCGCGACCAGCGTCAGCGCGGGCATCCTCCGCCAGAGCGGCGACCACGGCCGCATCGCCCCGGGGCAGCGCGCCGATCTCGTCCTGACCGGCGGCCGGCCCGACGAAAATCTCGCATATCTCCACGACGTCCGGCGAGTCTTCGTCGCCGGGCGCGAGATGCCGCTCGATCGCCTGGCGCGCCAGCTCCGGGACGACCGCCCGTCCCCCTTGCTGGTGCATCGAATGCGGGGCCCGATCCACACCGGCGCCGGCCCCGACGGCCGGACCGACCTCGGTACGCTGCCCGTCGAGGGTACCGACCCCGGGCTCGATCACAGCCATCTCGACCTTGCGCACGCGCCCGGCGGCCGCCTGTTCCTGATGGCCGGGATGGGCGCCGCGCCGCAGCCCTTCGCTGAGCTGCATCTTCCGCTGACCAGGGGCGCCGTCCAGATCGCCGATGCGAGCGGCTTTTCCGGAATTGCCTTCGAAGCGCGGGGCGCCGGCGACTATGCCTTGCTGCTCAACAGCTACGCCATCCACCCGCGCAGCTGGTTCCGGACCTCGTTCGAAGCCGGCGAGACCCGGCGGGAGATCCGGATTCCCTTCACGGCGTTCCAGAGCCCGCTTGCCGAGGCGCGGCTCGATCCCGCGCGCCTGCGGGCCCTCTTGTTCCGCCTCGAAGGCGAGCCGGGCGGCGGCGCTTGGCTGGAGCTCGGCGAGATCCGCTTCTACCCGTAAACACCGTCGTCCCAGCGAAAGCTGGGACCCCAGGGGGTGAATATCTCCGCGCTTTTCACCCGCCGGGGCCCCAGCCTGCGCTGGGGCGACGTGTCCTACACATAATGCGGCTCGCCCCGCTCGCGCAGGGCCTCATAATGGACGAGGGCCGGCTCGGGCCCGAACGGCACCGGCTCCCCGCCGCTGAACGCCCATTCGCCGCGGTCGCAATCCTGGGCCCGCACATAACCGTTCACATAGAGGCGGCGGCGATGGTCCGACCGGTTGACGCCCGAGCCGTGCACGAGGAACGGGCTCCACATGGCCAAGTCTCCGGGCTCGAGGACGACTTCGATGGCGTCCTCGGGGTCGAGGCCGGCGGAGCGCAGCACCGCGTCATCCATGGCGACTCCCAGCACTTCGCGAGGCGTGTCCAGCTTCAGGTCGCCGTTCAGATGGCTCCCCGGGATGAAGCGCATGCAGCCCGCCTGCGAGGTCTGCGGATCGATCGCCAGGCCGGTCTGCACGTAGGAATTGCCGAGGTTGCGATAGGCGTGCGCCGGCTCGCGGAACTGGCAATCCTGGTGCCAGGCGAACTCGGCCCGGCCGCCGGGCTCCTTCCAGTGGATCTGGTTGATGATCTGCTTGAGGTCGCCGCCGAGCAGTGGCTCGAGCAGCTGCGCCATGCGCCGGTCGAGACGGACCCCGTTCAGCACCGGCTGATGATAAGAGGGCCACTGGACCATCCGCACCTCCGGCCCGCCCTCAGCACCGGCTGCGACGTTGTAGAAGAGGTTGCCGTGGCGGAAGCTGCGGCCGTGCCGAACCGCCTCCGAATGAATTTCGTCCGCCGCCGCGCCGATGCTCCGCACCTCGTCCGGCGAGAAGACCCCGCGGAGGATCGCATATCCCTCCCGCCGGTAACGGGCGACGTAGCCGCTGTCATGCTCCACGCTCTTCTACTCCACTTCGCGCGTCTTCGAAGGGCAGGTCCCCGGGGTCGGCCGGTGCGGCAAGGCGCGTCCACCCGCCCTGCCGGTGAGAACGCCTTTGTCGACGGCAAGGATTCCGTTGACGAGGACGGTGGACACGCCGACGGCGGTCAGCGCCGGCTGCGCATAAGTGGCTCGGGCGGCGTAGCGCGCGGGATCGAAGACGACGACGTCGGCGAAGGCGCCGGCCTTCAGCCGCCCGCGGCCCTGGAGGCGGAAGGTGTCGGCGGCCAGCGTCGAGCTTCGCTCGATGAACTCGCGCAAGTTGAGGACCCGCTCGGCGACGACGTATCTTGCATATTTGCGCGCGAAGCTGCCGTAGGTGCGGGGATGCCCGGTCGAGGCGTCGGAGCCGGTCATCACCCAGGGCCGGCGCATGAACGCCTTTATGTCCGGCTCGATCTGGTTGAACGAGGCGACCGCCGGGTCCCCTTCCCGGATCACCGCGACGGCGGCGGCGACCGCGTCCTCGCCGCGGTCCCTGGCGATGTCGGCGAGGGTTCGTCCGCTCAACTTCCCCTCGGTGACGAGGAGGGACGCCGCGCCGCCCCGCCTTCGCAGATTCTCGGCCATGTCGGCGCGCAGGCGCCCGGCGAAGGCCGGATCGTCGAGCCGCTCGAGCAGCTTCTCGCGGCCGCCGTCCTGCGCCCAGAGCGGAATCAGCGAGGCGGCGAGACTGGTGCCGGAGGCGGACCAGGGATATTGGTCGGAGGTGACCGCCTGGCCGGCCCGCCGCGCCGACTCCACCTTGGCAATGATGGCCGGCGCCTGGCCCTGGACGTCGACTCCGAGCGCCTTGATGTGGGAAATATTGACGGGGATGCGAGCCTCGCGCCCGATCACGATCGCCTCGTCGACGGCGGCGGCGAGGCCGACCGTGTAGGAAGATTCGTCGCGTATGTGGCTGTCGTAAGTGCCGCCGCGCCCGCCGGCCTCGCGGGCGAGCGCGGCCACCTCCGCCGTCGTGGCGAAGCTCTGGGGGGCGTAGAAGAGGCCCGTGGAAAGGCCCAGCGCGCCCTGGCACATGGCCCCGGCGACCAGGCTCCGCATGCGCGCCAGCTCTGCTTCGTCCGGCGACCGGTCGGCGGCGCCCATGACCTGCCGGCGCACGGCGCCGAACCCGACATAGGCCGCGTAGTTGATCCCCACCGGCCGGGCCGCGGCGCTTCCGAGCACCCTGGCGACGTCGGTATCGCCGGCCCCGTCATTGCCGATGAAGGCGGTGGTGACGCCCTGCATCAGGAAAGCGGGGATCAGGCGGATGCGCCGGTCGTCCGAGGCGAGGTCCTCGCCGACATGGGTGTGGGGGTCGATGAAGCCGGGCGCGACGATCATGCCCCGGGCGTCGATCACCCGCTTCGCCGCTCGGGGGAGCCGCCGTCCGACCGCGCTGATGCGGTCGCCGGTGATGGCGACGTCGCCAGTGAACGGCGCCTGGACTCCGGTATAGACGGTGCCGCCGCGAATCAGCAGATCCACCGGCTCCGGCGCCGGCGCGGCTCCGATGGCGAGGAACGCCAAGCTAAAGACGAGAGCGTGACGGCATCCAGACATCCGCTCGACCCCTCTCCCGCTTTTCGCGGGAGAGGAGGGGCCCAAGCGCAGCTTGGGAGGTGAGGGTCTGTACACCGGAGTCAGCAAGACCCTCACCTCCCACCGCTTCGCGGCGGGCCCCTCCTCTCCCGTAAGAACGGGAGAGGGGCCAGGACACCTGCGACGTTCATCTACTCCCCCAGAAACCCGGCGCGGGCGGCACGAGCAAGCCGCCTTCGTCCCTGACGCCCCCGTCCCTGTCCTCCCTCAGCCACAGCGGGCCGTCAAGGTCGACGAAATCGGAGAGAGCGGCGACATGGAAGGCCGGCGCGATCGAAAGGGAGGAGCTGACCATGCAGCCCGTCATCAGGATGAGGCCGCGGGCCCGTGCGGCGTGCGCGAGGTCGAGCGCGGCGGTGAGCCCTCCGGTCTTGTCCAGCTTGACGTTGACGGCCTGGTATCGAAGCGCGATCCGGTCGAGATCGGCGGCGACATGGACCGCTTCATCGGCGCAGATCGGAACCGCCGGTATGAAGCCCGCAAGCCACGAATCCGAATCGGCCGCCACGGGCTGCTCGACCAGGTCGACCTCCGCTTCGAAGAGGACGGTCTGCATGTCCTCCAGCAGTCGCCGGTCCCAGCTCTCGTTCGGGTCGACGATGAGCGCCGCCCCCGGCGCCGCGGCGCGGACGGCGCGGATTCGCGCGGCGGGATCGTCGGCGTCGACCTTGATCTTGAGCAGCGGCGCATCGGCGTGGCGCGCCGCCGCCTCCGCCATCGCGTCGGGCGTGTCGATTCCGATCGTGAGGGCGCTGACCAGCGGCGCCGGGGCGGCCAGGCCCGCGAGACCGGCAACGTCGACTCCGGCGCGCCGGGCCTCCAGATCCCACAAGGCGCAATCGACGGCGTTGCGGGCCGCGCCCGGAGGGAGGAGCGACTGGAGCGCGTGCCGCCCGGCACCGGCTTCGACCGCCGCCCGGGCCCCTTCGATCGCGGCGAGCGAGGTTTCGACGCTCTCGCCGTAGCGCGCATAAGGCACGCCCTCGCCGCGGCCGGCGACCCCGTCTTCCGTCACCGTCACAATTATCACGTCGGCGGCCGTCTTCACGCCGCGCGCGATCCGGAACGGCCGGCTCAGCGCGAGGCGATCGTGCTGGGCGCGCAGTGAGCGAGACACAGGAGCTCGACGATGGGGCCGACGCCGAAGGCGATCGGGTCGGTCGTGGGCAAGTCCAGCCGGTCCGCGATCCGGTCGCAAAGGCGCCGCGCCTCGGCCGGCTTCATTCCCGACGTATTGAGGCAGACGCCCGCGGCGCGGACGCCCGGACTGGTCACCCGGGCGGCCTCGAGGTTGCGCTCCAGGCATTCGGCCAAGTCCGGAAGCGGCCGTCCGGGAAGGCCGCGCATATGATCGCGGCCGGGCCTGTGGCAGAGTACGATCGCCTCGGGCTGGGCGCCGTGGAGAAGGCCCGTAGAGACTCCCGCGAAGGACGGATGGAAAAGCGAGCCCTGCCCCTCGATCACGTCCCAGCCGTTGTCGTGGCGGGCGGGGGCGAGCTGCTCGATCGCCCCGGAAATGAAATCGGCGACGACGGCGTCGACCGGCACCCCGCTCCCGGCGATCAGGATGCCGGTCTGGCCGGTCGCCCGGAAATCGGCGACCAGCCCGCGCTCCCTTAGTCCCGCGGCGAGCGCCAGCGAGGCGTACATCTTGCCGACCGAGCAATCGGTGCCGACCGTCAGCAGGCGATGCCCGGCGCGAGGATAGCCGGTGCCGACGGCGAGGCCCGCCGGCGGCTCGCGGACGTCGAAGAGCCGGAGTCCCCGCTCCCGGGCGAGGGCGACCAGGGTGGGCTGGTCGCGAAGCCGCTGGTGAAGGCCGGCGGCGACGTTCAGCCCGGCCGCCAGCGCGATGGCGGCATCCTCGATAAGATCGGCGCCGAGCCTTCCGCCGGCGCCGGCGATTCCGAGCACCAGGGTCCGGGCGCCCGCCTCCGCTCCGCCGGCCATGTCGAGACGCGGAAGGCCCAGGGTCAGCGGGCAATCGTCGTGGCGGAACTCGCCGACGCACCGATCCCGCCGGAACGTGGCCAGGCCGCGCGACGTCTTGATGCCCATCGCATCGGCGCTGTGGCCGAGATAGAGGAGATAAGGCCCCGGGATCATGGCGCCAGAGTATCGCCCCGCGGTCCGCTTCGAAGCATAGCGAGTGGACCGCTCGCCATAATCTCCCGTTATGGCGTTTCCAGGACCCGGGTCAGGGTCT
>JASLBD010000345.1 GCA_030146745.1 Allosphingosinicella sp.
CCCGCCTGGATGGTCAGGGTCACCGCGTCGCCGCCGGCGAGAGCGCCGTCGCCGCCGACGTCGGTGCCGACATTGACCGGCCCGGCGAGCGAGTAGACGACGCCCGGAAGCTTCTGGATGGTGTAATCGTCGCTGATCCGGACCGAAATCTCGCAATTGCGGAACGCGGTGGCGATGATTCCGCGATCGACGCTGCACTGCGGACAGCCCGCGGCAGGCGTGCCGTTGCCGGGAGGCGGCGGGGGCGGAGGCGGAGCCGGCGTTCCCGGCGTGGGAACGACGATCACGCCCTCGCCGGGCGAGGCGACCCCGTCGGGGCCGCAGGCGGCGGCGAGCGGAATCATGGTCGAAAGCAGCAGGATCGAGCGGAGACGAAGCATCTGGAACCCCCTTTTGGATCGGCTGAAGGCAGCCCGCCGTTGGTGCGAGTCTGTTCGAGGCACGGCCTAGGGAGATTCTGTGATAGTCATGTGACAAAATGCCGCGCGTCGCGCCATTTTTAGCGAAGATTATTATGACAAACGGGTCACAAACCCGACGCATTATTGTCATCGTACGCCAAAACTCTAAAGAGTCGCGCGCATCTTCTTGCCGTTCCTTATGAAAATGAACTCGGTCTTCTGGGCATTGCCCATCTGCCAGGCGAGCTCGCTCATCCGCTCCTCGTCGAGGCGGCTTCCGTTGACGCTCATGATGACGTCGCCCGGCTGCAGGCCGGCGCGGATCAGCTGGGGCAGGCTTTCCCCGGGCCTGAGCGCGTAGCCGCCGATTCGGTCGTTCGCCATGACCGGCTTGAGGATGTTGCGAAGCACCGCGGCTTCGAGCTTCTGCTCCTCTTCCGCGGGCAGGGCCGCGGTGGCCTTCGCGGAGCCTCCCGCCGCGTACCGGCTGAGCTCGAGCCGGATTCCCTGCGCTCCGTTTTGAAGGACGGCGTAATCCACGCCGACTTCGGCGAGCTTAAGGCCGGGCCGATAGTCGCTCCCGACCGCCACCACCCGCTGGCCGCCGAGCCGCGACCCGATGATCGCCGCCGCGTTCCGGCTCGCTCCGCTGACTCCGTAGAGAATGAGGCCGTCGGCCGAAACGATCGGCGCCGCCGGCGCCTCCGGCTGGGGAGGAATGACGGGAGCAGCCGCGGGCTGCGCGGCCAGCGGGGCCGGGGGCGCCGCCGGCGGGGCCGGCGAAGCCGAGAGCCAGGCATAGGACGCGGCGGCGACGGCCGCGAATCCGCCCGCCCGGGCCGCGACTCCGCCCCGCATCCTCTCAGGCCTCGGAGTCGAGCGCGTAGCCGGCCGACCGAACGGTGCGGATGAGGTCGTCCTTGCCCGGGATGTTGATCGCCCGCCGAAGTCTGCGGACATAGACGTCGACGGTCCGGGCCTCGATGTCGCTGTCCCGCCCCCATACCGCGTCGAGCAGCCGCTCGCGGGAGAAGACGTGGCCGGGATGCTCGAGGAAGTGACGGAGGAGCTTGAACTCGGTCGGGCCCACGGCGACCGCCGTTCCGCCGCGCCGGACCTTGTGCGCCGCCATGTCGAGCTCGAGGTCGCCGACGCTGAGAACCATCCCGGCCAGCGCCGGCCGGACCCGGCGAAGCACGGCGCGGACGCGGGCGATGAGTTCGGGGGGACTGAAGGGCTTGGTGACGTAGTCGTCGGCCCCGGTCTCGAGTCCGCGTACCCGATCGGCTTCCTCGCCGCGGGCGGTGAGCATTATTATGGGCAAATTCGACGATTCGGGCGCTCGCCGCAGCCGCCGGCAGACCTCGATCCCGGAAAGCTCTTCAAGCATCCAGTCGAGGATGACGACGTCGGGCGGGGATTCCGAGGCGAGCAGAAGGGCTTCCTCGCCGCTCGCAGTGCCGGTCACCTCGAACCCCTCCTTCTCGAAGGTGAAGCGCAAGAGCTCGACCATGGCCGGATCGTCCTCGGCGAGAAGCAATCGGGGCTTAGCTGAGGGCATGGTTCCTGCTTTCAACGGGGCAGCCGACCGGCGGGCGCCGGCCCGTCGCTGCGAAATGGACGAGCGTTGCGATGTCCGCCGAATTTCCGACGACCTTGGCGAGGCTCTGGGCGGCGAAGAGAAGATTGGCGGTGGAAGCGCTTCCCAGCGGATTGGCGATCATCGCCGCCATCGAGCTATGATAGAGCGCCTCATAGGCGGCTTCCGCCTCCTCGCTGGCGGCACGAATGGCGGCGTCCGCGCCGGCGTCGCGGCCGGCAAAGGCATCGAGGGCGGCGCGCAGGGTCTCGAGCGCCGTCTCGGCAAGCCTGGTCAGCGGCGCCGGCATCACCACCACCGGCTGGGACGCCACCGCCGGAAGGCGCTTGGCAATGCTCCGGGCATGGCCGCCGGCGCGCTGGATGATGTCCGAAATCTTGAGGGAAGCGACGACCTCGCGCAGATCGTCGGCCATCGGCGCGCGGAGCGCGATCAGGCAGATGCCCCGCCGCTCCACCTCCTCGCCGAGCGCCGCGATCCGCCGGTCGAGCGCGAGCGCTTCCGCCGCCGCCTCGCCGTCGAACCGGCACAGGGCGCGAATCGCCGCCGCGACCGCGGATTCCGCCCACCCGCCAAGCTCGGCCACGGTCGCGCGCAATTGCTCGAGATCGTCGTCGAAGGCCTTGACCGTGTGGGTGGAGGGCGGAGCGCTCACAGGCCGCCCTCCGCCTCCGCCGCCTGCCGAGCTCTCATCTTTTACGGTCCTCTTCCGATCCCACCGGCCGGAAGTGCGCCATTTTCATGACAAGCGTGTGAAAGGAGCCGTAGTAGAGTTTACCCTGTCGAAGCAGAATCGTCA
>JASLBD010000054.1 GCA_030146745.1 Allosphingosinicella sp.
CCACGTCCGGCGCCAGCGCCTGAGCCTCGCCGGGGGGCTGGAGCACGCCCCAGGGGCTGGGCTCGACCGCCGGCCCCTCGCGGAACAGCATCCGCGCGTCGCGGTCGAGGAACCAGGGCAAGGCGGCGCGCTGGCCGGCGCCGAGGCTTCCTAGGCCGCCGTAGCGGCCCCCCCAAAGAATTGGTTCGCACAAAGATCACTAAGGCACCAAGAGTCCCGCGAAGCGGCTTGGCGCGCAGCTCGTCCGAAAGGCCGCGGCGTCCGTGCCGCTGAAGGCCCCTTCGTAACTTTGTGATCTTTGTGCGAACAAAATTGCGGCCTTCGGCCGCAGCGAGGCGGCCGCCTGTACGCGCCTGCCGTTGTCAGCATCGGTCACCCTCCCTAAATAGGAGGGGACGGGTACTGCCCGGTACGAGCTTCTAGAACATCCCTGGGCGATAAGCATCCTCGGGGGCTATCCCTGGTCGGGCCCTGGTCCGGCACATATGGTCCCCACCTGACGTTGACGCGTCAGAGGATATTCAAGCAAACGGCCATGGTGGTCCCGTCACCCTCCCCTCCCGACAAGCCCGCACTGCGCCGGGAGGCGCTGGCGCGGCGGCGCGACTATGCGCGGTCGCTCGAGCCCGGGGTGCGGGCGGAGCTGGAGAGGAAGCTGGCGGAGATCGTCCTTCCCCGGCTGATCGCCGCGAAGATCATCGCCGGCTATCACCCGCTGAAGGATGAGATCAGCCCTTACGGGGTGCTGGAGCGCCTCGGCGGGGGCCAGCGCTCAGCCCTTCCCTGGTTCCTCGACCGCGACTCCCGGATGCTGTTCCGCGAGGCGCCGGCGGTGGAGCCGAGCCCCTGGGGAGTCCTCCAGCCCTCGGGAGAGGCGGAAGCCCTGGCCCCGGACGTCGTCCTGGTCCCGCTCGTCGCCGCCGATCGCCGCGGCAACCGGATCGGCCACGGCAAGGGCCATTACGACCGAGCCCTCTCCCACCTGCGCCAGGGCGGCCAGGTCTTCACCATCGGCCTCGCCTGGGAAGCCCAGCTCCTCCCCGACCCGATCCCGGCCGACCCCTGGGACGTGCCGCTTGACGCCATCGCCACCCCCGGCGAGTGGGTCCAATGCCGGTGAACCCGCCCAGGCCGAGCTGGCGCAAGCCCGCGGGAATGCTCCTGCTCCTGCTCCTGATCGCGGTCTGGGGATTCATCGTGGTGACCGTGGCGGAGGCGCTGCCGGAGCTGCCCTGGCCCTTGAAGGCGCTGTTCTTCGTCGTTGCCGGAATCGTGTGGATACTGCCGCTGAAGCCGCTGCTGCGGTGGATGGAGACGGGGAGGTGGCGGGAGTGAAGCGCCTGGAGAAGGCGTAGGCTTTCCCAGGCTACCGGCCGTTCGCGCTGCCTCGAACCAGCCGGTATCCGCAGTCCAGGGAATCGCGATCGAGCAGCTCGCCATGGCGCTCCGCCCAAGCGCCGCTCTCCAGATCCTTCTCGAGCCGGCCGAGCGCCTCGGAGACGTCGCCGAGCGCCCAGAAGGAGGACATGGCCGCTCTCACCCTCGGATCGAGATAGGCGGCGGGGCGGCGCCAATAGGCGCTGAGGAAGCCGTCCGTGCAGTCGTGGGGGATCGGGACGGCGGAGATCTCGACCGGCCCCAGCCAGCGTTCGTAGTCGCTCATCCGGGGCATCTGCGCCTCGTCGAGGGCGACGAGGCCGGGAATGTAATCGGTGAGCCAGAAGCCGCGGAAGGCGGGGTCGAAGGTGAGGAGGACGATCGGGCCGCGCGTCACCCGCCGCATCTCCGCAAGGCCCCTGGCCTGGCCGGACCAGTGGTGGATGGTCAGCACAGCCATCGCGGCGTCGAAGCTTCGGTCCGCGAAGGGCAGGTCTTCCGCCCGGCCCTGGACGACGGCCGCCGTCGCGGGCCGGCGCTGGCGGATCATCTCGATCGACGGCTCCAGGGCGGTTACCTCCCGGCCCCTGGGCTCGTAGGAGCCGGCGCCGGCCCCGACGTTGAGGATCGTCTTCGATTTTCCGAGCGCCGCCTCGATCCTGGCCGCGATCCGCGGATCGGGCCTCCTCAGGTCCGAATAGTCCAAGCCAATTTGGTCGTAGCGGGTCGTCATGGCGCCGCCTATCGCTCGGCGAGGCGGCCGGGGGAACCAGGCGCGACACCACATCTGAAGGAATGGCGCGAGTGACGGGGCTCGAACCCGCGACCTCCGGCGTGACAGGCCGGCGCTCTAACCAACTGAGCTACACCCGCGTGGGAGGGGGCGAACTATGCGCTGGCCCCCTCCCTGTCAAGCGAGCCTGAGGCCAATTCCGCGCCGCTAAGGCTTTGTCGCGACGGCCCTCTCGACTTCGCCATGCTCCTCGTGGTGGTGGCCGGTCAAAGTGCCCTCCTCGAACAGGAAGCCGGCGATGTCGGGCTTGCCGGCGGCGTCGAGCACCGTCTTCGTGATGATGAGCAGGGGCACCGCGAGCAAGGCCCCCGTCGTCCCCCATACCCAAGCCCAGAAGCTCAGGGCGACGAGGATCAGCAGCGGATTGATGGTCAGGCGCCGACCGACGAAATAGGGGGTGATGAGGTTCGCCTCGACGATGTGGACCCCGATGAAGCAGAGTGCCGGAAGGAAGGCGTACCAGGGGTCGGCGAAGGCCATCAGGCCGCCCAGGACGAGGAGCAGGGTGGAGGCGATCGGGCCGAGATAGGGTATGTAGTTGAGAACGGCGACGATTCCGCCCCACATCAGGGGCGTGGGCATGTCGAGCAGCCAGAGGACGAACGCCACGGTGAGGCCCATGGCGATATTCACGATCGTGATCGTGCCGAGATAGGTTGAGGTGGCGTCGACCACCTGCTGGATGGCCCGGGCCGTCGTCATCGCCCCGTCGAAGCTGGAGCGGGCGGTGATCGTTCGCCGCCGCATCCTCGTCCAGCCGGCGAGGAAGAAGAATATCACCAGCACCGCGAAGAACATCTGGATCGCCGCGAAGGGCGCGGAGGTGGCGATGATGTCGAGGAGGGAGTTGGGAGTTTCGAGCGCCACGGTGCGCTGGTTGCTTGCGCGCGTGCCGAATTGTTCGACGATGTCGTTGATGAAGCGCTCGAGGTCCGAATAGACCTCCATCAGCGGCGCCAGCGTGTCGCGCACCCGGCCGATCCGCTCGGGCAGCAGCCGGACCCATTCCGCCGCAGGAAGGACGATCGAGGCGACCGCGATATTGGCCATGGCGATGAGGACCAGGATGCAGGTGAAGGCGGCAAGGGGCGAAGGCACCCGCCGCCGCTCGAGCCATTCGAGCATCGGCACGAGGGCGACGGCGATGACCAGCGCCGCCGTCACCGGAAGGAAGAATTCGGCTCCGGCCCGAAGCGCGAAGGGCAAGGCGATGGCGAGCCCGGCGCCGGCGATCAGGGTCAGGGCCGCGAGCAGCCGGTCGCGCCGATAGGCGACCTCCCCCGACTCCCAATTGGGGTCGGAATGCTCGACCGGGCTCGCTCCCCTTGTGGCTTCGTCGCCCTGCAGCTTGTTCATCTTGATTACCGCCGCCCTTCGAACCTGGCTTAATCGCACTGGCTAACCGGCCGTTAACCCATTCTTAGCCCCTCCCCCCGCATTAGCTCCAAATCGGACCAAAGCTCGTGGGGAGCTCCAATGCGTTATCAGGCTACGGACGCCAAATCATCGGCGTTCCGCAAAAATGCAGCTTGGGCCGCCCTGACGGCGGTTTCGGCGTGCGTTTTCGCGAGCCCCGCGCAGGCGGCCGGGACTCCGGCGGGCACCGACATCACCAACGTCGCCACCGCGACCTACGTGCTGCCCAACGGCGACGAGGCCAGCGTCGATTCCAATATCGTCACCCTGAAGGTCGACGAGCTGCTCGACGTCGGAGTGGCCTGGAGCGACCCGTCCGACGTCGCGGGTTCCGCCGGCGGCACCGGCCAGCCTCTCAAATTCACCGTCACCAACGGCGGCAACGGCACGGAAAGCTTCACGCTCGCCACGATCGCCAACGGCGGCGGCGACGATTTCGACCCTGACGTCACCTCGATCGTGCTCGACAGCAATTCCAACGGTGCCTACGACGCCGGGGTCGACACCGTCTATGCCAGCGGAAGCAACGATCCCGAGCTGGCTCCCGACCAGTCGATCACCGTCTTCGTCCTGTCGAGCATTCCGGCGGCCGCCGGCGACGGCCAGCGCGGCCGGGTCGATCTCAAAGCGGTCGCCAAGACCGGATCGGGCGTTCCGGGAACCAGCTTCGCGGGCCAGGGCCAGGGCGGCGGCAACGCCGTCGTCGGAGCGACCGGCGCCGATTCGGACGACGACGGCTATTACCGGATCGCCAGGGCGAGCGTCGCCTTCGTCAAGAGCGCGACCGTCGCCGACGCCTTCGGCGGCACCGCCGCCGCTCCGGGGTCGACCATCACCTACACGCTCGCAGCGACGGTCAGCGGCACGGGCGACCTCGCCAACCTCAGGGTCAGCGACCCGGTGCCTGCCGGAACCACCTACAAGCCCGGCTCCCTCACCCTCGAGGGCGCCCCGCTGACCGACGCGGCCGACACCGACGCCGGCAGCTTCACCGGCACCGCCATCGACGTCGGCCTCGGCACCGTCGCCGCCGGAGCCACCAAAACCATCACGTTCCAAGTGAAGATAGACTGAGAAGGATGACGCCCATGAAGATTTGGCTTGCGCTCTTCGCGCTTCTCGCTCCCGCCACCGCCTCGGCGGCCGACAACGTCTCGCTGACCAGCAAGGTGCTGGTCGAGCGCGTCAAGCCCGGCCCCGACGGGAAGCCGGTCACCGTCCGCGAGGAGCCGGCCGTGGTGACTCCGGGGGACAGGCTCGTCGTCGTCCTCAGCTATCGCAACGGCGGAGCCCAGCCGGCGACCGGCTTCACTCTCACCAACCCGATCCCGGCGTCGGTCGCCTTCACCGGCACCGACGACAAGAGCGCCGCCGTTTCCGTGGACGGCGGCAAGAGCTGGGGGGCGCTGGCGTCCCTCAAGGTCGTGGCGGCGGACGGCACCAGCCGTCCCGCGGCCGCCGCCGACGTCACCCACATCCGCTGGTCGCTCGGCCAGCCGATCGCCGCGGGCAGCGGCGGGGAGCTCAGCTTCCGGGGCGTCGTCGAATAATTTCGTCACCCGCATTCGGGCGCCGGCGGGGGGGTAGCGGCGCCTACCGAAGACACGATTGGACCGTAAGATGACCAGAAACATTCGATTGCTCGCCTCCGCAAGCGTGCTGGCGGCGTCGGCTTTTGCGGCGTCCCCCGCCTTCGCGGCCGGGACGGCCGCGGGCACCACCGTCACCAACCAGGTGACCCTCGACTATAAGGTCGGCGGGATCGACCAGGCCCAGGTGAGCGCAAGCGACTCCTTCACGGTCGACCGCAAGGTCAATCTGACCGTGGCGGAGAACGGCAATTCGGCGACCACCGTGACTCCGGGCCAGACGGCGGCGGTGACGATCTTCAGCGTCACCAACTCCTCCAACGCCCCGCTGGACTTCGCGCTCGCCGCGAGCCAGCCCAGCGGCGGGACCGCGCCGCATGGCCAGACCGACAATTTCAACGTCGGCAACGTCAGGATCTATGCCGACACCAACGCCAACGGCGGCTACGATCCGGGCACCGACCAGGAGACGGCCTATCTCGACCAGGTCGAGGCCGACACCAGCCTGACCGTCTTCATCGTCGCCGACGTGCCGGTCGGCCGGACGACCAACGACGCCGCCGCCGTGCGCCTTACCGCCACCGCGGCGGAAGCGGACGCCTCTGGAACGCTCGGAGCGACGGTGACCCAGACCACCGGCGCCAACACGTCCGGAGTCGACACCGTGTTCGCCGACACCAACGCCGGGGGCAACGTCGCCCGCGACGCAATCCACTTCGCGGAAGACGATTACGTGATCCTGGCGGCGTCGCTGACCGCGACCAAGACCAGCCGGGTGATCAGCGATCCCTTCAACGGCACGACCGATCCCAAGATGATCCCGGGCGCGGTCGTCGAATATTGCATTGCCGTCGCCAACGGCTCGGGCAGCGCCACCGCGACCGGGATCGACATCTCCGACGAGGTGCCCGCGCAGACGACCTACGACGCGTCCTTCGGAATCAGGCTGAACGGAACGGTGACGGGGAGCAGCTGCAACGCCGACGGCACCAGCGGCGGATCCTATGCCGATGGCATCGTCAGCGGCACGCTCCTCGACCTCGTCGCCGGCGCCGCCCGCACGCTCGTGTTCCGGGTGAGCGTGAATTAGGCGGATCGAGGGGAGGAGCGGCAACGTGTCGCCGGCACGGAGCCCCCTCCCCGCCCTCGCGATGGGACGATATTTTCCTCTTCCGGGGGCGATCCTGCTCGCCCTGCTGACGGCGCTCTGGTTCGCCGTCGCCGCGCCCGCGCTCGCCGCGGGCGCGGCCGGCCATCGCACGATCTCGAACGTCGCGACGGTCGAATGGGATGCAGCCGGCGGGAAGGTCAGCCAGCAATCGAACCAGGTCGATATCGAGGTCGGACCGAGCCCGATGCCGGTTTCACTGGCCGCCTACCGCTTCGCTACCGGTTCCGCGACACTGTCGATGCCCGTCAGCGCGCCGCAATGCGGCGCCGGCGGCGCCCGCGCCTCGCTTACCTTCGAATGGCAGGATCAGGATCTCGAACCGGCGTCCTTGCTCACCGCGACCGAAATCCTGCCCGGCGAGCCGTTGCTGTTCGTGGTGGACGATTCGGATCGCAACCGGGACGGCGCCCGGGTGGAGACGATCGAAGTCGTCGTGCGCGCCGCCAGCGGCGACAGCCAGACGCTGACGGTGTTCGAAACCGCCGCGGATTCGGGAAAGTTCGCCGGCTTCATCCAGACGGCGCAGGCCATGCCCGCGCCCGGCGGCGACGATTGCCTGCTCAGCGTCGAGACGGGCGATCTCATTACCGTCGAGAGCCTCGGCGCCGACGATCGGACTCCTGCCGCAATCGCCACCCTGACGGTGCTCGCGCCGGCCCTCCCGGCCGAGCTCCCGGGCGCCCCTCTGCACCTCGTCAAGCAGGCCTCGCGCGCCGCCGCCGCTCCGGGTGAGGCCGTGGCGTTCACGGTCGAGGTCCGCAACGGCGACGCGCGGCTTGCGACCGGGGCCGTCCGGGTCACGGACCTGCTGCCGCCCGCGATGCGCCTGCGGCCGCGGACCCTTCGGGTCGACGGCGAGGCCGCGACCGCCGAGATCGCCGGCGACGGCTCCAGCTTCACCGTCACCCTGCCGAGGCTCGCGGCCGGTGCGACCCGCCGGATCAGCTACGCCGCCGAGGTGAAGCCGGGCGCCGCGGAAGGCGACGTGGTCAACCGGGTCGAGGCGGTCGGCGACGGCGGCCTCACCAGCAACGTGTCCGACGCGGTCGTCCGGATCCGGCGCGACGCAATATCCGGACGGATGACGATCGTCGGCCGGGTGACCGACGGCGGCTGCGGCGCCGACCCGGCCAAGGCGGCCGGAGTCGCCGGTATCCGGGTGATGCTTGAGGACGGAAGCTATGCCGTCACCGACCGCGACGGCCGCTATCATTTCGAGGGGGTGGCGCCCGGCACCCATGTCGTCCAGCTCGACGACATGACCCTGCCCGCGGACCGGGCCGCCGCCGACTGCGCCCGCAACAGCCGCTCCGCCGGCCGGGCCTTCTCCCGCTTCGTCGACGGCCGCGGCGGCGCCTTGAAGCGGGTCGATTTCAAGCTGGTCCAGGTGGAGCCGCGCGCGAGCCCGACCGCCGCCGCCAGGCCCCGGCCGGCTGTCGCCACCGACCCTGCCGCCGCCGGCGCCGAGCGGGACTGGCTCAGCGGCCAGGAGCCGGGCATCGCCTGGCTTTTTCCCGAGCCCGAGCACAATCCGCGGGCGCCGATGGTTCGGGTGGCGATCAAGCATCTGCCCGGACAGACGGTGAAGCTCCTCGCCGCGGGCCGCGAGGTCGATCCGGTGGCCTTCGAGGGAAGCCGCAAGGATCCGGCCGGTACCGCCGCGGTCAGCGTCTGGCGCGGAATCCCGGTCGAGGGCCGCCAGACCGAGCTCGTCGCCGAAGTTCGCAACGCCGACGGCAGCCTGGCCGAGACTCTCCGGCGGACCGTCCGCTACGGCGCCAGCCCGATGCGCGCCGAATTGCTCCGCGAGCAATCGGTCCTGGTCGCCGACGGAGTCAGCCGCCCGGTGCTCGCCGTCCGGCTGACCGATCGCGACGGCCGCCCGGTCCGCCACGGCCTCACCGGCGATTTCGAAGTGCCCGCCCCTTATTATCCGGCCGTCGAAGCCGACGCGCAGCAGGCGCGCCAGCTCGCCGGCCTCGAGCGCGCCCGTCCCTTCTGGCGGGTCCATGGCGAACAGGGCGTCGCTTATATCGAGCTCGAGCCGACGACCGCCTCCGGGACGATCAGCCTGCGCTTCAACTTCCGCGACGGCGAGGCCGAGCGCGAGCAGAGGATCGAAGCCTGGCTCGACCCGGGCCGGCGGCCGTGGACGATCGTCGGCCTCGCCGAGGGGACGGTCGGCTACAACAAGCTCCAGGGCAAGGTCGAGGATCTCGGCGAGGCGGACGACAAGAGCCTCACCGACGGCCGCATCGCGCTCTACGCCAAGGGCCGGATCCGCGGCAAATGGCTGATGACTCTCGCCTACGACAGCGACAAGAAGGCGGACGAGACCCGCTTCGGCGGAGTCATCGACCCGGACGCCTATTACACCGTCTACGCCGACCGGAGCGAGCGCCGCTACGACGCCGCATCGGTCCGCAAGCTCTATCTGAAGCTGGAGCGGCCGCAATTCTACGCCTTGTTCGGCGATTACGAGACCGGCATCGACGAGCCCGAGCTCGCCCGCTACGTCCG
>JASLBD010000070.1 GCA_030146745.1 Allosphingosinicella sp.
GGTTCCACTATCCCGCGGGCATCGGCACCTCGAAGCTCACTCCGGCCGCGATCGACAAGGCCGCCGGCTCCCCGTCCACCGGCCGCAACTGGCGCACCGTCCTCAAGCTCCGGGAGATGGCACGGGCATGAGCGTTCCCCATGTGCCCAGGGCCTATTGGTTCGCGGCCCTCGGCCTCGTCGCCTTGATGGCGCTGATCCTGCTGTGGATGGGCCGGCCGCTCATCTGCACCTGCGGAGAAATCAAATTATGGGTCGGGACGGTCAACGGCCCCGACAACAGCCAGCATCTCGCCGACTGGTATACGCCGAGCCACATCATCCACGGCTTCCTCTTCTATGGGCTCGGCTGGCTCTGCCTGCGCCGCAACCCGCCGGGCGACCGGCTGATCGGAGCGGTTCTGATCGAGGCGGGCTGGGAGCTGCTGGAGAACAGCCGCTGGATCATCGATCGCTACCGCGAGGCAACGATGGCGCTGGGCTACAGTGGCGACGCGGTGATCAACTCGGTCGCCGACGTCGGCTGGATGGCGGTCGGCTTCGCCCTGGCGAGGCGGCTGCCGCTATTGGCGACCCTGGTCCTGGCGGTCGCGTTCGAGCTTCTGACGCTGGCCATCATCCGCGACAATCTCACGCTCAACGTGATCATGCTGGTCGCCCCGAGCGACGCGATCCGCGCCTGGCAGGCCGGCGCGTGACCTGGCCCGTCGTCCCAGCGAAGGCTGGGACCCCAGGGGGTGAAAAGCTCCGCGCTCTTCACCCGCCGGGGCCCCAGCCTGCGCTGGGGCGACGCAGGCGCTCACCGCATAGCCCGCGCCCGCTCGAGGTGCTGGCGGACGATGGGCACGGCGGCGGCCGCAACGGTGCGCAGGCTGGCCGTATCGCCGTTGCTCGCATAATTCTGGTGCAGCGCGAGCGCCATCTCGTGCGCCGGGATCTGCTGGCGGATGTACATCCGGTCGAAATCGGCGCCGTTCGCGCCTTGGAGCCGGGCGATCATCTCGGTCTGCATCGGCATCAGGGACGGGTTCGGCGGAGACCCGGCCGCCGCCGCCGCCGCGCTCAGCTGCCGGGTGGTGGCGGTGTGATGCTCGATCATCATCTGGGCGAAGGCGCGCACGTCCGGGCTCTGGGCCCGGGAAGTCGCGAGCTGGGAGGATTGGATCTCGAAAAGGTCGCTGGCGGCGGCCATCTGGACGTAGGCGTCGCGCCGTTCGGGGGTCATGTCGGCGGCGGCGGCGGCGGTGCCGGCCGCCATGTCGGCGTCGGTGGCGCAGGCGGCCAGGGCGAGGGAGGTGGCGGAAGCGATGAGAAGTGAGCGGATCATGTGGGATTCCTGTCGGCAGTAGAGGTTGCCGAAAAGCGGATGCGGGCGCTGCCGGTTCCAGAAAAAACCGAGGCTGTAACGTGGGTTAGCGAGTTTTCGGAGCGAGGGCCGTTCAGCCCCCGGCGAGGCCTTCGGTGACCTTGCCGGTGCCGTCGCAGACGGGGCAGGGATTGCCGTCATGCTCGCCGGTGCCGTTGCAATGGCGGCAGATATTCTCGCCGGTGCCGGGGGTTCCCGGCGCCGCTTCGTCGCCGGGGGCGGTGTCGTCGTTGCTCATGGCCGTTCAACCCGCGCTCGGGCCGGGCGGTTCCCGGAACCGACCCTGCCCACGGCGGGTTAGCCCGCCATGAAGCCGATCGTTGCGGGCGCCGCCCTCGCTCTCGCCGCCGCCGCGGCCCCAGCCCACGGACAGGAGCTGTTCGGCGGAGTCTATGTCCATGATGTCGACACCGGCCTCACCAAGAGCGGAATCGAGGAAGGGGTGGATCTGGAGCTCGGCTGGCGCGGCGCCAGGATCGGCGCGCTTCGAGCGATCGGCCGCCCCAGCCCGCAGGCCTTCGTCTCGCTCAACAGCGCCGGCAACACCCATTTCGCGGCGGCCGGGCTGAGCTGGAAGATCGGCGACCGGGTCTATCTGCGCCCCGGCATCGGCCTCGCCGTCCACACCGGGCCGGGCCGGGTCGTGCCGGGCGACGACCGGATCGATTTCGGCTCGCGAATCCTGTTCGCCCCGGAGATCGGAGTCGGCGCCCGCCTGAGCGACCGCCTCTCCATAGAGGCGAGTTGGGTCCATCTCAGCCACGCCCAGCTGCTGAGCCCGCAAAATCCCGGCCTCGACACGATCGGAATCCGGCTGAACTACCGCTTGCGCTAGGCGGAACGAATCGGTTGTCGACGACGGAAGGTTTCGGCTCTAATTTCCGGCGGTGCATTTCGACCGATCGAAGACCGCGGCAATCGAGACCCTTCGCCCGGTGCTGGACACGGCGCTCGACGCCGTCGTGGTGATGACTCGCGAAGGCATCGTGGCCGGCTGGAATAAGGTGGCCGAGCGGACCTTCGGCTGGACCGGCGGCGAGGCGATCGGGCGGCTGATGGCGGATCTCGTCATTCCCGAGCAGCATCGCGACGCGCATTGCCGCGGACTTGCCCGTTATAACGAGACGGCGGAGCAGCGGGTGCTTGGACGGCGAATCGA
>JASLBD010000088.1 GCA_030146745.1 Allosphingosinicella sp.
CGGTGAACCAGAGCAGCCGGGGCTTCTGCCCCTTCATCGCCGCCCGCGCCTCGGGGGTGACGTCGAGGGTCTGGAGATGGAGGTTCTGCGAGCGGCGCAGGGCGTGGCGGATGAGGCCGGCGCCGACCGTGTCGTTGGTCATCCGGTCGACGAGGATGAAGCCGCCGAGGTCGCGATTGTCCTCATAGGCCTCGAACACCAAAGGCCGGTCCGTCCACAGATTGGCGACCCCGATGCCGTTCAGCCGGAGCCCGTGCGCCGGCACCTGCTCGAGCGTGTTAACGTCGATCTCGTATTTGGGCGTGTGGATCGTCGCGAGCGCGCTCTGCGCCGCGAGCTTCATCGCATATTGCCGCCCGGCGACCAGCTCCTCCTCCGCCATCCAGACGATCACCGCCTCGAACTGGTCGGCGGCCTCGGGGGGACAGGCGGCCGAGGCGACGACGTCGCCGCGCGAGCAATCCACCTCCTCGGCGAAGGACAGCATCGCCGACTGGCCCTTCACGGCCTCGTCGGCCTCGGCAAGTCCAAGGCCGATCCGCTCGACGGTCGCCCGGGTGCCGGCCGGCATCACCCTCACCCGGTCGCCGCGCCGCACCGACCCGCCGGCCACCATGCCGGCGAAGCCGCGCCGGCCGTGGCGGCTGACCCATTGCACCGGCATCGCGAAAGGCCCGGCGTCGCCCTCGGGCTCCGGCTCGACGCCCTCCAGATGCTCGAGCAGCGAGGGCCCGGCATACCAGGGCATTGCCGGCGAGCGGACGGCGACGTTGTCGCCGCGCAGCGCGGACACGGGGATGGCGGTGAAGCTCTCGCCCAGGGCCGCATAATCTGCGACGATCCGGTCGAAGACGGCCTGGTCGAAGCCGACCGAGTCCATCTTGTTCACCAGCAGGACGAAATGGGCGACTCCGAGCAGCCGGCACAGGTAGGAATGGCGCCGCGTCTGGGTCAGGATGCCCTTGCCCGCATCGACGAGGACCAGGGCCAGCTCCGCGGTCGAGGCGCCGGTCACGAGGTTGCGCGTATATTGCTCATGCCCCGGAGCGTCGGCGACGATATACTTGCGCCTGCCCGTCGCGAAGAAGCGATAGGCGACGTCGATCGTGATCCCCTGCTCGCGCTCCGCCTCGAGCCCGTCGACGAGGCGCGAGAGATCGTCGCCGCACAGGGCGAGCTCGTCGTCGAACGCGGAACCGGTCTCGTAGAGCAGCCGCCCGAGCAGGGTCGACTTGCCGTCGTCGACCGAGCCGCAGGTGATCAGTCGAAGCAGGGTCTTCTCTCCCGTCGCCCCAGCGCAGGCTGGGGCCTCGTGGGGTGAAGAACGCGGGGGCCCTTCACTCCCCGGGGTCCCAGCCTGCGCTGGGACGACGTGCCCGTCCCCACCCATCAAAAATACCCCTCGCGCTTCTTGCGCTCCATCGACGCGGTCCCGTCGCGGTCGATCAGCCGGCCCTGCCGCTCCGACTGGCGGCCGGTGCGCATCTCCTCGATCAGCTCGGGGACGGTCGCGGCCCGGCTCTCGATGGCTCCGGACAGCGGATAGCAGCCGAGCGTCCTGAACCGCACCCAGCGCTCCTCCACCGTCTCGCCGGGCCCCGGCCGAAGCCGCTCGTCGTCGACCATCAGCAAGGTGCCGTCGCGCTCCAGGGTCGGCCGCGGCTCGGCGAAATAGAGGGAAGAGACCTCGATCCCCCCGGCCTCGACATATTGCCAGACGTCGAGCTCGGTCCAGTTGGAGAGCGGGAAGATGCGGAAGCTCTCCCCCTTCGCCTTGCGCGCATTGTAGAGCCGCCACAGCTCGGGCCGCTGGCGCTTGGGATCCCAGCGGTGGCCGGCGGAGCGGAAGGAGAAGACCCGCTCCTTGGCCCGCACCCTCTCCTCGTCGCGCCGGGCCCCGCCGATGGCGGCGTCGAAGCCGTGGCGGTCGAGCGCCTGCTTCAGCCCGTCCGTCTTCCACATCTGGGTGTGGAGCGCGGAGCCGTGGTCGAGCGGGTTGATGCCGCGTTCCTCCGCCTCGGGATTGCGGTGGACGATCAGCTCCATCCCCGCCTCGGCCGCGGCGCGGTCGCGAAGCTCGTACATCGCCTTGAACTTCCACATCGTATCGACGTGGAGGAGGGGGAAGGGCGGCGTGGCGGGCGCGAAGGCGAGCCTGGCCAGATGGAGCAGCACCGAGCTGTCCTTGCCGGCCGAATAGAGCATCACCGGCCGCTCGAACTCGGCCGCAGTCTCCCGCATGATGTGGATCGCCTCGGCTTCGAGCCGCTGGAGGTGGGTGAGCGTCATCGCGGCCTTCTTAGCGGCAAGAGTGCCGGACAGGAATCGCTTCTCTCGGAATTGACCCCAACGTCATCCTGAACTTGTTTCAGGGTCCAGTTCTGCGCCCCCACAGCGGCTCGTCGCCGGATGCTGAATCAAGTTCAGCATGACGGTATGTTGCAACTTCACCCCTTCCGCGCCATCTCCGCCGGCATGACCGAGCCTCCCCTGAAAGCCGCCATCATCCCGGTGACTCCGCTCCAGCAGAATTGCTGCCTGCTGTGGTGCACCAAGACCATGCTCGGCGCCTTCACCGATCCCGGCGGCGACCTCGACCGGTTGAAGGCGGCGGCGACTCAGCATGGTGTGACGATCGAGAAGATCCTCCTCACCCACGGCCATATCGACCATTGCGGCTCGGCCAAGATCCTCGCCGACGAGCTCGGCGTGAAGATCGAGGGACCACACATCGCCGACAGATTCTGGATCGACCGCCTCGCCGAGGACGGCGCCCGCTACGGCGTCCCGGGATATCCGTTCGAATCGGACCGCTGGCTCGAGGACGGCGACACCGCGACGGTCGGCGAGCTGGTCTTCGACGTCTATCACTGCCCCGGCCACACCCCCGGCCACGTCGTCTTCCACCACGCTCCGTCGAAGCTCGCCATCGTCGGCGACGTCCTCTTCCAGGGCTCGATCGGCCGGACCGATTTCCCGATGGGCAACCATCAGGACCTGCTCGACGCGATCACCACCAAGCTGTGGCCGCTGGGCGGCGACACCGCCTTCGTCCCCGGCCACGGCCCGATGAGCACCTTCGCCCGCGAGCGCGCCACCAACCCCTTCGTCGGCGACCGCGTGCTGGCGGGGTAACGCAGGAGGAACGACGCTCCGGGCCGAGCGTTCTGCCCCCGTAATGAAGCCGGCGCTCCTTCTTGCCGCGGTCCTGCTCTTCGGCGGCTGCGACTCCATTCCCGCCGACCCTGACGGAACGCTCGACCGCGTCCGCGCCGAGCGGCGCTTGCGGGTCGGGATCATCGCTTCGTCCGCGGCGCCGCTGGCGCCGGACCGGGCGCGGGACCTGCTCGCGCGGCTGTCCCGAGCCACCGGAGCCCGCCCCGAGCTGGAGCAGGGGCCGGCCGAGCCTTTGCTGACCAGGCTCGAAGAGGGCGGCCTCGATCTCGTCGTCGGCGAGTTCGCCAGGAAGAGCCCCTGGGCGGCGCAGGTGACCCTGACCGATCCGATCGCCGCGAACGGCCCCACGATCCTCGCCGCCGCGGCCAGGCATGGCGAGAATGCCTGGATCGCCCTCGTTCATCGCGAGGCGCGGGCCGCCGCTTCGGGGGCCGAATGAGGACGACGGTTCCGCCCGAGATCGAGGCCGACCTGAAACGCGCGGTCCGGCTCGAATGCTGGACGATCGCCTGGATGGCCTCGATCATCGTCCTCATCGGAC
>JASLBD010000089.1 GCA_030146745.1 Allosphingosinicella sp.
CCTTTCCTTTCCGGCCAGCGCCAGAAGCATGGTGATGAGCCCGCCCAGCGAGGTCCCGAACAGGACGAAGCGCTTCAGCTCCAGAGCGGCGATCAGCGCCTCCACATCCTGCCAGTAGGTCGGCGGGACGTAGGTCCTCGAGTCCTTGGCATAGTCGCTCTGGCCGCGGCCGCGAAGCTCGACGCAGATCAGCCGCCACTCGCCCTTGAGCCGCTCGGCAACCCCTTCGAAGTCGCGCGCGTTACGGGTCAGTCCGGGTATGCAAAGGATGGGCGGGCGGTCCGCGCTTCCGGCATAATCGCGGTAGTGGAGCCGGAGCCCGTCGCTCGACGTCCAATAGCCATCGGACCAGTCCGCCATGCTCCTCCCCTATTTGCCCGCTTTTCCTATCCCCCGATGACGCGACTTCCGCAAGCCGCGACCTATCGCCCCGATCCCGCCATCCTCGAGCTCGGCGACGCCTTTTACGACCCGGTAGAGGCGGCCGATTTCCCGCAGACCCTGATTCGCTTCCGCAACGACCGCTGGGCCCCGGCGGTCGGCCTGGCGGACCTCGCCGACGACGGGTGGATCCGGCATTTCGGGCGGTTCGAGCCGCTTGCCGGCAATCTCGCCCGGCCGCTGGCGCTCCGCTATCACGGCCACCAGTTCCGGGTGTACAATCCGGACATTGGCGACGGCCGCGGCTTCCTCTTCGCCCAGCTCCGGGACGCAGAAGGCCGGCTGCTCGACCTCGGCACCAAAGGCTCGGGCCGAACCCCGTACAGCCGCGTCGGCGACGGCCGGCTGACTTTGAAGGGCGGAGTCCGCGAGGTGCTTGCCACCGAGATGCTGGAAGCGCTCGGAGTCGAGACTTCGAAGACCTTCTCGCTGATCGAAACCGGCGAGGCGCTGGAGCGCAACGACGAACCCTCGCCGACCCGCTCCGCCGTGCTGGTTCGCCTCCAGCACAGCCACATCCGGATCGGCACCTTCCAGCGGCTCGCCTACTTCCAGGAGGCGGAGAATCTGGCGAAGCTCACCGATCATTGCCTGCGCCATTATTACCGAGACGAAGGCGGTGGGGGCGACGCTCCGGCCCGTCTCCTCGCCCAGGTGGCGCGGGAGGCCGCCCGGCTCGCCGCTTCCTATATCGCGGCCGGCTTCGTCCACGGAGTGCTCAACAGCGACAACATCGCGATCACGGCCCAGAGCTTCGATTATGGGCCATGGAGGTTCACGCCTTATTGGGACGGCCATTTCACCGCCGCCTATTTCGACCATGCCGGCCTCTATGCCTTCGGCCGGCAGCCGGAGGCGATCCACTGGGACGTGCTCCAGCTCGGCGCCTCGCTTCGGGCGATCGCCGAAGTGGACGACCTGAACGCGTCGCTCGACGCCTTTCCGCCCGAATTCCAGCGCCGGCTGGTCGAGGCGATCTTCGGCCGCCTCGGCATCCGGCCCGAAGGCGGCGACGGCGACTCCGGCCTCCTCGTCGCGCTCGAGACGGCGCTCGCGGCCAAGACGGTGACCCTGGACCGCTTCTTCTTCGACTGGCGCGGCGGCCGGCGGCGGGCTCCGTCCCCGGCCGATGAAGCTTACGAAACCGGCGCCTTCGCGGGTTTCCGCGAGGCGATCGGCGGTTACCAAGCGGTCGAGGCGGCCCTCGCCCACGATTACTGGTCGGACGAGGCGCCCTGCTCGATGCACATCGACGAGGTCGAGGCGATCTGGAGCCGCATCGACGAAGCGGACGACTGGTCCCTCTTCCACGAGAAGATCGGCGCGGTCAGGCGGATGGGCGAGGCTTTGCGGGCGAGCGCTTGACCGCCGCAGCCAAAAATGGTGGGTCAGCCGCCATGGGGACCTTGAGCTCGATCGAACCGGCCACCGGGGCGCATCTGTGGACGGGCGAAGTCGGCGACGTCGAGGCCGAGGTCGCCCGCGCCCGCTCCGCATGGGCGAGCTGGGCGGCAAGGCCGCTGGCGGTCAGGATCGAGACCCTGCGCCGTTTCGCCAACGTGGTTCGCGGCCACAAGGAGGCGCTGGCCGACCTCATCGCCCGCGAGACCGGCAAGCCGCTCTGGGAGACGGCGACCGAGGTCGACGCGGTGGTCAACAAGGTCGACATCTCGGTCTCGGCCTATTCGGAGCGGACTTCGCAGCGGCGGCTGGAGGGCGCGCTCGGCGCCCGCGTCGCCGTCCGCCACAAGCCCCACGGCGTGCTCGCGGTGCTCGGCCCGTACAATTTCCCGGCGCACCTGCCCAACGGCCATATCGTCCCGGCCCTGCTCGCCGGCAACGCGGTCGTGTTCAAGCCCTCGGAGAAGACTCCCGCGGTCGGCGAGATGCTGGTCCGGCTCTACCACGAGGCCGGGGTGCCGGAGGATGTCGTTCGCTGCGTCCAGGGCGGGGTCGACGTCGGCAAGGCGCTGGCGGCCAGCCCCGGCATCGACGGCCTGCTCTTCACCGGCTCGGCCCGGGCCGGCCTCGCCCTCCACCGCCAGTTCGCCGACGCTCCGCAGAAGATCCTCGCGCTCGAGATGGGCGGCAACAACCCGCTCGTCGTCTGGGACGCCAAGGACATACCGGCGGCGGCGGTGATCGCCGTCCAATCCGCCTTCATGAGCTCCGGCCAGCGCTGCACCGGCGCCCGCCGCCTGATCGTCCAGGAGGGCCAGCACGAGCCGCTGCTGGCCGAGATCGTCAAGCTCGCCGCCCGGATAATCGTCGATCATCCCCACGCCGCGCCGGCCCCGTTCATGGGCCCCGTGATCGACAACCAGGCCGCCGACCAGCTCCAGGAGGCGTTCCTCGACCTGATGATCAAGGGCGGCCGGGCCATCCGCCGGCTCGACCGGCCGGTCGCGGACAAGCCCTTCCTGACCCCGGCGATCATCGACGTCACCGACGTCGCCGAGCGGCCCGATGCGGAGCTGTTCGGGCCGGTGCTCCAGGTGATCCGGGTCCCCGATTTCGATGCGGCCCTGGCCGAGGCCAATTCCACCCGCTACGGCCTCGCCGCCTCGCTGGTCGGCGGCAGCCCCGAGCTTTACGACCGCTTCTGGGCCAATATCCGCGCCGGCGTGATCAACTGGAATAAGCCGACCAACGGCGCCCCTTCCAACGCCCCGTTCGGAGGCCTCGGCCTCTCCGGCAACCACAGGCCGAGCGCCTTCTACGCGGCCGATTATTGCGCCTATCCGGTGACCAGCTCCGAAGCCGAGGCAGCGCGGGCGAGCATCGGAGTGGGCCTCAAGGATCCGTTCGCGGCGAACAATCTGGAAGGCTAAATCCTCCCCGGCATTTGCCGGGAGGGGGACCGGGCGAAGCCTGGTGGAGGGGCCTTTTCTGAGTCCGAAGAACCCCTCCACCGCGCTTCGCGCGGTCTCCCCAGGAAATCCCAGGGAGGAATTTAGGCGATCAATCCACGAGCCGCTGAGTCGCGTATATATATTCCATGGCGAGGCGGCGGGCCGTCTCCGGCAGGTTGGCGGCGGCGGCGTGCCCGCCCTCCATATTCTCGTAATAATAATAAGGATGGCCAAGCTCGGCGAGCCGCGCCGCCGCCTTGCGCCCATGCACCGGAGTCACCCGGTCGTCGGCGGTGGAGCTGTGGATGAAGGGCATCGGATATTTCACGCCCGGGGCCAGCTTCTGGTAAGGAGAATAGCCCTCCAGCCAGGCCCGCTGCTCCGGCTTGCGAGGGTCGCCATATTCGCTGATCCAGGACGCGCCGGCGCCGATCAGATGGTAGCGCAGCATGTCGAACAGCGGGACCTGGACGATCGCCGCGTTGAACAGCTCCGGCCGCTGGGTGATGGCGGTTCCGACGAGCAGGCCGCCCTGGCTCCCGCCGATCACTCCGAGCCGCCTCGGCGAGGTGACCTTGCGGCGGATGAGATCCTCGGCGACCGCGATATAATCGTCCCAGGTCCGCTGCTTGTTCGCGCCCTGGGCGTCCTGGTGCCATTTCGGTCCGAACTCGCCGCCGCCGCGCAGATTGGCGACGACATAGGCGTTGCCGGCCTCGAGCCACAGGCGCCCCATCGTTCCCGGCTATTCGGGAAC
>JASLBD010000194.1 GCA_030146745.1 Allosphingosinicella sp.
TGACCGGCGAGGCGCCGCCCGAGGCGGCGCGCGGCGGGATCGACCTCGTCTCCGACTGGATCGAGGAAAAGGCCGGGGCCGACCTCGACGCGCTCGGCCTGGTCCTCGACGACCAGGCGGCGTTCGCCGCGCTCGCCACCAAGCTTCTGCGCGACCTCGAGCTGATCGAGGGGGAGGCCGAGGCCGACTCCGACCCGGATGCCGGCGACGAAGGCGAAGGCGGCGACAAGGACCAGGGGGAGGAAGGCGACAGCCAGGACGAGGAGGATGAAGGCGGCTCCGACGGCCAGTCCGAGATGCGGGTCGAGCAGGGCGAGGGCGACGAGGAGGAAGGGACACGCGACTGGTCCGAGGAGGAGATGTCCGAGGGCGAGGAAGGCATGGGCGAGGAAGGCGAGGAGGGCATGCTTCCCGCCCGCCCCAACCGGCCGCTCTCCGATCTTCCGCCGCAATTCGACTATCGGATCTTCACGACCCGGTATGACGAGGTCGTCGAGGCGCCGGAGCTTTGCGACGAGGAGGAATTGGGGCGGCTTCGAGCCTATCTCGACCAGCAGCTCGTCCACCTGCAGAGCGCCGTCACCAAGCTCGCCAACCGGCTTCAGCGGCGGCTGATGGCCCAGCAGAACAGGAGTTGGGATTTCGACCAGGAGGAAGGCCTTCTCGACGCCGCGCGGCTGGCCCGGGTGATCGTCAACCCGGCCCACTCGCTGAGCTACAAAATCGAGCGAGAGACCGAGTTCCGCGACACCGTTGTCTCGCTTCTCATCGACAATAGCGGCTCGATGCGCGGCCGGCCGATCTCGATCGCCGCGATCTCCGCCGACATCCTCGCCCGCACGCTCGAGCGCTGCGGGGTCAAGGTCGAGATACTGGGCTTCACCACCCGCGCCTGGAAGGGGGGGCAGGCGCGCGAGACTTGGCTGGCGGCGGGGCGGCCGCCCGGTCCCGGACGCCTCAACGATCTTAGGCACATCGTCTACAAGGCGGCGGACGAGCCGTGGCGCAGGGCCCGCAAGAATCTCGGGCTGATGATGCGCGAGGGCCTGCTCAAGGAGAATATCGACGGCGAGGCTTTGTTATGGGCGCACAACCGGCTGATCGCCCGGCCCGAGGAGCGGCGGATCCTGATGGTCATCTCGGACGGAGCGCCGGTCGACGATTCGACCCTGTCGGTCAATTCGGGCACCTATCTGGAGCGCCACCTGCGCCAGGTGATCGCCTGGATCCAGGCCCGCTCCCCGGTCGAGCTCGTCGCCATCGGCATCGGCCACGACGTCACCCGCTATTACGACCGGGCGGTGACGATCATGGACGCCGAGCAATTGGGCGGGACGATGATCGAGCAGCTGGCGGCCCTCTTCGACGCGCCGTAAGCGTCATCCCGGACTTGATCCGGGATCCATGAACACAGGGCTGCGCGAACTAACCTCGATCCGTGTTCATGGGTCCCGGCCTTCGCCGGGACGACGGACATGAGAAGGGCCGGCCCCCCTGAGGAGACCGGCCCCGCCCTCGATACACTACCGGAGGGATTCGAAGGTTTAGCGGCAGCTGGACTTCTGCACCGCGCGGCCGGCCAGAGCGCCGACCGCTCCGCCCAGGATCGCTCCGGTGGTGCCGCTGCGGCCGCGATAGCGGTCGCGGGTCACTTCGCGGCCGAGCAGCGCTCCGGCGACTCCGCCGACGATGGTGCCCGTGGTGCCCTTGCAGCGGCGGCCGTTGTAGCGGACGTTGCTTCGGCCGTAATAGCGGCTGTCGGCGCGGCCGTAGCGGTCGCCGCGATAGCTCTGCTGATAGCGTCCGCCGTCGTAATAGCCGCTCCGCTCGTGGCTGGCCTGGGCGGCGGCCGGGATCATGGTGAGGGTGGCGGCAGCGGCGGCCGTGGCGAGACTGAGCTTCCTTAACATCTTGAACTCCTTTCGCGGCGACGTCTTGCCGCCGGGATGAGGAGAATATGGAAGGCGGGAATTGAGCGCGTCCTGAATGGGCTCGTAATCCGGCGTTAATGACGGGCTAGGCCAAAGCCGACTGCTTCTCGGCCGAGATCCGGTCAAGCTCCGCCCGGCTCTTCTTCTCCGCGGCCGACTTGAGCTGGCCGCAGGCGGCCATGATGTCGCGGCCGCGCGGGCGCCGGACCGGCGCCGAGATCCCGGCCTCGAAGATGATGTCGGAGAAGCGGCGCACCCTGTCCTCGTCCGAACATTCATAGACGGCGCCCGGCCAGGGGTTGAACGGGATCAGGTTGACCTTGGCGGGAAGCTTGTACTTGCGGATCAGCCGGACCAGCTCGAACGCGTCCTCGTCGCTGTCGTTCTTGTCCTTCAGCATCACATATTCGAAGGTGATCCGCCGGGCATTGTTGGCGCCGGGATAGGCGGCGCAGGCCTCGAGCAGCTCCTCGATCCCGTATTTGCGGTTGAGGGGCACGATCTCGTCGCGCACTTCCTTGGTCACCGCGTGAAGCGAGACGGCGAGGTTGACCCCGATCTCTTCGCCCGCCCGGGCCATCATCGGCACCACTCCGGCGGTGGAGAGCGTGATCCGGCGGCGCGACAGGCCGAGGCCGTCGCCGTCCATCACGATCTTGAGCGCATCGCGGACATT
>JASLBD010000205.1 GCA_030146745.1 Allosphingosinicella sp.
GCGTCGAGCGCGGCGAGGTGGTAGATGCTGCCGTGATGCTCGCTGTGGCGGCGATCGACCCAGGTCCACTTCAGAGCTCCGGCGGCCGGGGTGCGAAGCGCGGCGAGGAGCTTGTCCAGGCCGCGCCGCATCGTCCCGCCCTCGTTGGCCATGGTGAGGTAGAGCCGCCTGTCGGAATAATCCTTGCCAGCCAACATCGTCCCGGCGCGGTTGCCCAGTTGCTCGCGGTTCCACCACAGGCTGGGGCTGATCGAGATGTAGTCGTGGAAGAGGCTCGGCTGGCGAAGCAACGTGTCGACGACGAAGAAGGCCGCGAGCGATTCGCCGAGAAACGCCCTCCGGCCGCCGGTCCGGTACTTCGCCTCGACGAACGGGATCACCTCCTCGGCGATGAAGCGGCGGAATTTCTCGGAGCCGCCGCCGGAGGCGAATTCGACCGGCTGGCCGTTGGCTCGGTAGAAGGTGGTGTAGCGCTCGTCGCGGGTCGGGAAGGTCAGCTCCCAGATCCGCTTCTTCGTCGCTATGCCCACGACGATAAACTCGTCGAAGGTGCCGCTGATCTCGCCATGCTGGGCGAGTCCGGCAATGTGCGGGAAATCCTGATCGACTCCGCCGTCGAGCAGGTAGAGCACCGGGTAGCGGCGATCGGCTTTGGCTGAGGCATAGCTGGAGGGAAGGCGGACGTTGACCTCGCGCGGCTCACCCAGCACCGTCGAGGGAAGCATGTGCCGTGTGCCGAGCACGATCGGCGTTTCCGTCGCAGTGGGCGCCTGAGCGAAAGCGGAAGGCGCGGCGCACAGGGCCGCGGCGAACAGTATGAGCCACGATTTCATCCGGTGATCCTACAGCTCCTCGAGCGCCATCGTCACGCTGAACTTGTTTCACGGTCCGGTCCCCCGGCCGCGGCGCGGATCGACCCTGGATGCTGGAACATGTTGAGCATGACGGCGGGTGACGGCTACGACGCAGGCGGCTAACGGGTCGCCATGGCACGAGTGAGAGCGAAGAAGCGGGGCTGGTTCGGGCGAATCGTCATCTGGGCAATTTCGGGGGTGTTCCTGTTCGTCCTGCTCAGCCTGCTGTGGGTCCTCGCCTATCGCTTCGTGAACCCGCCCATCACCTTCACCATGCTCGGCGACCGGCTCGGCGGGCGAAACGTCGCTCGCGACTGGATGAGCCTCGGACGGATCGACCGGGACACGGTGCGCGCCGCGATCGCCGCCGAGGACAGCAAGTTCTGCTCGCACTGGGGCTTCGACCAGGACGCGATCGCGGCGGCCATGCGGCGCAACGCGAAGGGCGGCTCGGTCATTCGCGGAGGCTCGACGATCAGCCAGCAGACGGCGAAGAACGCCTTCCTGTGGCAGGGCGGCGGCTATTTCCGCAAAGGGCTGGAAGCCTGGTTCACCCTGCTGATCGAGAATCTGTGGGGCAAGAGGCGCATCATGGAAGTTTATCTCAACATCGCCGAGACCGGGATCGGCACCTATGGCGTCAATGCCGGCGCTCAGCGTTACTTCAACCATGACGCCAGCGCGCTGAGCCGGGTCGAGGCGGCGCGGATCGCTGCCGTCCTGCCCTTGCCCAAGAAACGCGGAGCGACCGCGCCCAAGGGCTTCACCCGGCGCTACGGCAATTCGATCGTGGGCCGGATAGCCGTGGTGGCACGCGAGGGGCTGGACCGCTGCGTCTACGAAGGCGCGACGATCGCTCCGGAGCGCGAGCCCGTGGCGCCGGTGAAGCGCAAGGCGGCGCCCAGAACGAAGGCCGCGCCCCCGCCTGCGGTACTACCCGGCGAGGAATATGAGCAGGCGCCGAAGGCGCCCGTGGTGGAACCGGAACCGGCGCCTAAGCCTCAGCCTGAGCCGGCACCCGTGCCGGAGGGGAATTCGCAATAAACGTCATTCCGGCGAAAGCCGGAATCCGTGGACGGCCGTGTTTCATCTCGAACCAAAGGGTTCATGCATCCCGGATCAGGTCCCATAGGCGCTAACTTATCGCCCTCGCGGCTATTATGGATCGTTTTCTCGGTGGTTCAGCCAGCAGTCTGAGCCACCATGGCGGGTGGCTTGTGATTGTGGCGATCGAGAGAGCGCCTAGGATTGCTGCTGTGAGCGCTCGGAGTGTCATCTTGGCGAGCCGCCATATCGAGAGGCTCCGGGGGCTGGTGGTCGGCACAGGGGGGAGAGTCCGGGAGTTCCCGGTCCAGATCCTCGACGAGCAGGGCCATCAGCAACTTGGCGAAGAGCCACGTTCGGGCGAGGTCGGCATCGCGCGCGGGCAGCTTGCTGAAGTCGAGCAGGCTCTTGAGCCGTTTGAAGGCGAGCTCGACCTGCCAGCGCAAGCGATAGAGTGCTGCGACTTCGTCGGCGGGCCAGGTTGCGGGATCGAGCGAGGTCACCAGCATCGTGTAGCCGGCGGCGCGCAGCGTCGCTTGCTGCGCCTTGGCGTGCCGGCTCGCCGTCCCCACCCGCTTCCGGTTGTGCCCCGAGCCGGGGTTCCTCATGATGATGAGACGCGCCGGTATTGCCGGAAGGCTGCGCTTGCGGCCGTTGAGGATGTGCACCGGCATCTCGACCGGGCCTTGTTGCGGGAAGTCCTCGATCACGTCCCGAAGATCGAGACGGCTGCCGTCCGGCCGGCGCAGGAACAGGGACTTCCAGCCGATCCGGACCAGGAAGTCGCCGCCGGCGGCGCAGAACCCGCGCACGCCTTCGGGCCTGGCGTAGCAGCGGTCCCCGATCCGGATCTCGCCGGCCGCGACCGGAGCCCGTTCGAGCCGCTCGGCACCCTTGTGATCGGTCAGCTCGACATGAGTGAAGCGATGCGTCGCCAGGTCGTAGGCGACATGGAGGCGCCACAGGGCGCCGCCGGGACCTCGAACCATCGAGGCATCGACGAGGCGGATCGGCCGCGCCTCCGCCGCCCGCGGCAAACGCCGTGCAACCACGGCCCCGGCCAGGCCCCCAAGCCAGTCGGCGCTGCCGCGCAGACGCTTCAAGACCGCCACGTCCGACAGTGTCGCGATCCCGTTCAGCTCCGCCCAGGCCGACGCTTCGCGAAGCGACAACCCGCAGCCGTAGCTCAGACACAACCGAAGCAGCGCCTCGGCGTCGCGTATCTGCCGCCGCCGAACCAGCGCCCCGCTCTCCCGAGCCGATCTCTCAAGCTCCGGGCCTGAACCAAGCCGCGAAGTCACCCAGGCCCAATCGGCCTCAGAAAAGCTGCTCTCCATTACGAGCTTGAATCACAAAATCACCAATATCGGAATCCCCAAAGTTAGCGCCTATGGGATCAAGTCCGGCATGACGAGACGGTGCAGATTTAGCGCCCGCCGCTCTAGATCAGCCGGTCCAGGAGCGGGATCAGTGGCTCGTCGGCGGGCGGCATCGGCAGCGCGGTCATTTCTTCCGGACGAACCCATTTGAGCTCGTCGGCGTCGAGCGGGCGTGGCTCGCCCCGCCATTCGCGACACAGGTAGAGGAGCAGGAGCATGTGGCGGCCTTCATTGTCGGCGCTCGCGAAGGCGGCCGGATTCAGCGAGCTCGCCTCGACGAGGATCCCGAGCTCTTCCTCGAGCTCACGCGCCAGCGCGGCTTCCGGCCGCTCCCCCTCCTCGACCTTTCCGCCGGGGAATTCCCACAGCCCGGCCATCGCCCGGCCGGGCGCGCGCCTCTGAAGGAGGACCCGGCGCCCGCCGTCCACCAGCGCCGCCGCCACCACCGTGAGTGTCGGAATTTTTTGCAGATTGGGGGCCAGCGAAAGGACTCCGTTAACTCAACTCACCTATCCCGAGTGGAATTGGCGAATGCCGGGCGTGGGAAATGGGCCGATGCGACTCTTCTTTGCAAAGCTGATCCGCGACATCAAGGCCGCGAGCGCGGTCGAATATGCGCTGATCTGCGCCCTCATCGTCTTGGCCATGATCGCCGGCCTCAACGCCGTCGCCGGCCGCACCACGACGATGTGGACCGACGTTTCCGCCAACGTCAGCGACGCGGTCGGCTGACCTGCGCAAAAGCCGCAACTCGATAACCTTTTGGAAACTTCCTTCGAATAATCAGAGAGTGGCCGCCCAAATGGACAGGGGGGGTAGGAAGTGTGGACTTCCAAAGCTTTGGAACAGGAGACCGGAACATGAAACTCATTCGCAAAATCTTCAAGAACGAAGAGGGTGCTACCGCCATCGAGTACGGCCTGATCGCCGCCCTGATCGCCGTCGCCGCCATTGCCGCCATGCAGAACATCGGCACCGAGCTCGGCGAGACTTTCAACGCCGTCGCCGACAACATGGCGGTCTAATCGCCTGAACAGCGACTTGATGAGAGGAGGCGGCGGAACCCGGGTTCCGCCGCCTCTTTCTTTGCGTCCGATGCCTAGGCGCGGCTGCCGTAGATCACGATCTTGACCTTCTGCCCCGGCCGCAAGGCGCCGTTCGAGGCGAGGCCGTTCAACACCCGGAAGCGCTCTTCCTTATTGTCGTCATAGGCCATGCGCGCGGCGAGCGTCGCCACGGTGTCGCGCGGGCCGACCGTCACCACGTCGATGATTTTCGGCCGGATCGCCGCCGCCTCGGAGGCGCTGATCCGGTTCAGCGACCCGACCATCGACTCGAACGGGCCGAGACCTCTCCCTGCCGGGGTGATCATCGCGAAATGATAAGCGGTGTCCGCACTCCAGCGATAGGCGACGACGGTGAGATCGACCTGACCCGATTGGGTGTTGACCCGCGCCGTCGAATAAGCGGCGGGGATGCCGTTGATCGTCGTCCCGCGCGGCTGGACGTAGCCGATCCGCGCCTGCTGGCCGGCGACCGACTGGAAGACCTGGCCGATATAGGCGCCGAGATCGCCGGTGAAGCGGCCTCCGGAGAATTGCGCCTGGCCGCTCTGCCCGACGATGCTGACCGCCTGGGCGCCGTTCTGCATTCCGTAGCCGTTCGGCACGGCGAACCGAAGCCTGAGGTCGGGATGGGTGAAGGTGCGTCCGTCGATGAC
>JASLBD010000236.1 GCA_030146745.1 Allosphingosinicella sp.
CGCCGCCTTCAGCGGCACGGCCGGCGAGCTGCGCTTCGAGAACATCTCGCTGGGCGGGCCGATCTGGATGGTCCAGGGCGACGTCAACGGCGACGGAGTGTCCGACTTCGAGGTGGTCCTGGTCATCAACCCGGCCGACCCGATCACGAGCAGCGACTTCATCCTCTAGAGAATTCGGTGCTCAGCTTGGAATCGTCATCCCGGACTTGATCCGGGATCCACCTTCTTTGAGCGTTGGAAGCAGACAAGAAGATGGATGCCGGATCAAGTCCGGCATGACGAAGTGGGTCAACCTACGCCCGATGCTCTGGGAGAGGGCGCAAAAAAAGGGCGCGCCCTGCGGGCGCGCCCTTCTTCAGGCTCCGGTTGCCGCCAGTGCGCCCGGCCGGTCTGCCGCGGACAAAGAAATGCCGCCGCCAATCAGGCAGCGGTCACTTCGAACCGGCGACCCGGTTCAGGAGGGGTTGAAGATGGCGTCCGTGGCGGGGCCCGAGGAATCCTCGGCGCTGCCGGCCGCAAGCTGCTGAACCGACGGGCGAATCCACTCGCGCAGGGTGGGGGTGCCATCGGTCACTTCATGGAGATCACGCACAACGGTCATTATGTCACCCTGTCCTTATCCGAAGCGGGGATCGTTACTGAGAAGGGTCCACGCTGTCAAACAGACTCAATCCGGAGGAAATCGCGCCCCCCGTGCGGCCGAAGCCCAACTCCCGGGAATCTCGACGAATCCGGGTTTGCGAGTTGCGCGCCCGGCCGCTTCGCCGGTAAGGGGGCGCCACACAGACAAGCAGGCCGCCGAGCGAGGCGCGGGTCCCGCGTCGCCCGCGAGGAAGCGGCACCACACGCAAGGAGGCAAGGGTGGGCGAAGAATTTCTGGTCACTCGCCGCGGAGAGATGATCGAGACCGAGGTCGACGGCGAGCTGGTCGCGCTCCACATCGACAATGGCAGCTGCTACGGCTTCAACAGCACCGCGACCCGCATCTGGGCGATGATCGAGCAGCCGAAGCTGATCTCCGAGCTGACCGGGGAGCTGGTGCGCGAATATGACGTCGACGCCGAGACCTGCGAGGCGCAGCTCAGGGAGCTGTTGGACGAACTCGCCGCCGACGGCCTGGTGGAAATCAAGCCTGCATGACCGCGATCGCGGGTTATTGGAGCCTGGATCAACGTCCCGACGCCGCCTCGCGATGCGAGCGGATGCTCAAGTCGCAGCAGATTTACGGACCGCAGGCGCCCGCAATGGCGAGCGACGGTCCGATCGCGCTCGGCGAGCGCCTGTTCGGGCTGTTTCCGGAGGAGCGGCGCAGGCAGCGCGTCGCCTCCGGGGCCGGCGGCGCGACCCTGCTGGTCGCCGACGTCCGGCTCGATAATCGCGACGATCTGTGCGAAGCGCTCGGCATTTCGGCAAGGGAGTCCCGGGAGCTGAACGACGCCGCGTTGATGCTTCGCGGCCTGGAGCGCTGGGACGAGGCGGCGGTCGAGCGGTTTCAGGGCGATTTCGCCTTCGCTTTCTGGGATTCGCGCCGGCAGCGCCTGCTCCTGGGACGGGACTTCATGGGTCAGCGGCCGCTCCATTTCGCGCGCGGAGACGGCTTCTTCGCCTTCGCCTCGATGCCCAAGGGGCTGCACGCCCTTCCCGAGATACCGCCGGCGCCGGACCGGGAGGCCGTGGCCGGCTTCCTCGCCCTGATGCCCGAGGACGGGTCCGAGACCTTTTTTCGGGGAATCCACAAGGTCCGGCTGGGCGAGATCGTCGCCGTCTCCCAGGCGGGCCTCAACGCCACGCGCTGGTGGCGGCCGTCGCTGGAGCCGCTCCGCCTGAAACGGCCCGAAGATTATGCCGAGGCGCTTCGCGAGCAGCTCGACCGGGCGGTCGCCGTTCGACTGCGCGGCGCGGACTCGGCGGTCGCGGCCCATCTGAGCGGCGGCCTGGACAGCAGCGCGGTCGCGGCGACCGCGGCGCGGCTGATGGCGCCGGCGGGGGGGCGGGTGACCGCCTTCACCGGGGTGCCGCGCGAAGGCTATGATTCGAGCGAAATGAAGAACGCCTTCTGCGACGAAGGCCCCTATGCGGCCGAGGTCGCCGCCATGTACCCAAACATGGACCATGTCGTCGTCCGCAACGGCGGCTCCCCCATCGCCGACCTCGACCGGTATTTCTTCGTCTACGAGCGGCCCGTCCTCAACCTGTGCAACTCGGTGTGGATGCACAGGATCCTGGAGGTCGCGCGCGATCGCGGCCTTCGGGTCCTGCTCAGCGGCAATCGCGGCAATATGAGCTTCAGCTACGACGGGATGCCCTTGCTCACCCAATTGCTGTCGAGCGGCCGGTTGATCAGGCTTGCCCGGGAATCCTGGGCGCTGGTCCGCAACGGCACCCGGGTCGGAAGCGTCGCGGCGCAGACGATCGGGCCCTTCCTCCCGGTACCGCTGTGGGACGCGATCGGCCGGATGCGGGGCAAGGGCCGGAAGCTGAGCGACTATACGGCGATCAGCCCAGACGCCGTCCGGGACCTTCGGATCGCAGAGCGGGCCGCCGAGCGGGGGCTCGACTTCAGCTACCGGCCGCGCCGCGATCCGCTGGAGACCCGCTTGTGGTCGCTTCGGCGGGTCGACGCCGGCAATTACAACAAGGGGCACCTCGCCGGCTGGGGGATCGACATCCGCGACCCCACCGCCGATCGGCGGCTCGTCGAATTCTGCCTGGCCGTGCCGGCGGACCAGTATCTGCGCCACGGCGTCCGCCGGGCCTTGGCCCGGGCCGCCTTCGCCGACCGCCTCCCGGCCAGGATCGTCAACGAAACCCGCAAGGGCTACCAAGCCGCGGACTGGCACGAAGGCCTCGCCGCCGCGCGCGACGAACTCGGCGGAGAGCTCGGCCGGATCGAGGCCTGCGAAGAGGCCGGAACCACGGTCAACCCCGCCGCGATGCGCGAACTGGCGGAGGCGATGCCGGCGGAAGGGTGGCACAAGCCAGGAGCGACCCAAAAATACCGGCTCGGGCTGCTGCGGGGCGTCTCCGCCGGACATTTCATCCGCAAGGCGGCGGGGTCGAACCGGTAGCGGCGCCTCTGCCGTCATTGCGGCGAAAGCCGGAATAGTCCGGGACGACGCTATTCTGCTTCCCGCCCAAGGCCCAGCCGGTTGCCAAGAGCCATGGGACGGTTCATGACGCGCATATGCTTTCTCAACGAACGCGCTATACAATCCGCGCGCTCCTCCACCTCGCCGACCGCTATGGCGAAGGGCCGGTCCAGCTGAGCGAGATCGCGGCCCGGCAGAACATCCCGCCCAAATTCCTGACCGTGATGCTCTCGCAGATGATCCGAGAGAAGCTGGTGGCCAGCCGGCGCGGCCGCGACGGCGGTTACTGGCTCGCCAAGCCGCCCGCCGAGATCAGCTACGGCTCGATCGTCCGGCTCACCCGAGGCTCGCTCGGACTGCTCCCCTGCGCGAGCCGCTACCGCCACGAAACCTGCAAGAATTGCATCA
>JASLBD010000275.1 GCA_030146745.1 Allosphingosinicella sp.
GCACCTGGAACAAGCTGGCCGTCGACACGCCCACCAATGTCGTCCTGACCGCCGCCAGCGTCGAGCGCGAAGCTCGCGACGGCACCGTCCAGATCATGCATTATGACGAGGGGGTCGGCACCGGCCGGCTCGACAAGGTGACCGGGGGAGTCTTCGGGGCAGGCCTGGTCTGCAATGTCCGCGAGGCCTATCGATTCCTGATCTTCAATTACGATCCAGGCGACGAAATCTACGTCTTCGGCTTCTCGCGCGGCGCGTTCAGCGCGCGCACCTTCGTCGGATTCGTCCGCCATGTCGGAACTTTGAGCCGGCTCCACGTGGCCCGGATCGACGATGCGCTCGAGCTCTACGAGCAGCGCCTCAAGAGCGCCGACGGCGCCAGCGAGAAGATGCGCAGGTTCCGCTCCGACTATGCCCCTGCGGTGTGCGTCGGCGACGAAGACGACGTCTGGCGATGCAAGAACGTGCCCGGCTACACGAAGGGCAAGGCGCTCCCGCTGCGCATCCGCTTTCTCGGCGTCTGGGACACGGTTGAAGCGCTTGGGGTTCCCGGGATGATGTGGATCAGCCGCTTCACCAACCGCGGAAACGCGTTCCACGATCCGTCGATCACCGACTTCGTCGAGAATGTCCGCCACGCGGTCGCCATCGACGAGCGCCGCTCCACCTTTCCCGCCACGCTCTGCGGCGACCTCACCGCGCTCAACGCTGCGAAGGGCAAGGCCGCGGACGCGGCGGACGCGCCTTATCAGGAGAGATGGTTTCCCGGCGTTCACGGTTCGGTCGGCGGCGGTGGCGACATTCGCGGGCTTTCCGACGGCGCTCTCGGCTGGGTGCTCAAGGGCGCCAAGCTTGCCGGACTGAAGCTCGACGTCGGCTACGGATCGCGAGTCGGGGGCTTCAAGCCCGATCCCTATGCACCGCTCGTCAACGTCGCCAATCCGGAGTCCAGCCTCCTTCAGAAGCTCACCACGGACCGCCCGGGACCCGACCATCTCTGGCAGCTCAGCACCGCCGCGATCTGGCGCTGGAAGAATGATCCCAGCTACCGGCCCAGGACCCTCGCCAAGGTCGCGGCCGCACTCGACGCCTTCGAGCCTCCCGCCGCCGTCTCCGCTCCGATCATGACGACCCATGTCGTCGAGCCGAACGACATGCTGAGCAAGCTCGCGCACCGATATTACGGCAAAGCCTCGCTCTGGACGTGCATCTTCGATGCCAACCGCGACCAGATCGACGACCATGACGAAATTTTCGTCGGCCAGCAGATCCGCATTCCCCAGCCACCCACGGCGTAGGCCGGCGGCCGCGCAACGATGAAGCGCTTTCTCCTTGCGTTCGCCGCGGCCTTCCTGCTCGGAGCCCTTGCCGTGACGATCGATCCCCTCGGCACCTTTAACGCGCTCATGCCCAAGGACCGTGCGTCCGCGAGGGTCGCCCAGGGCGTCGCCTTCGGGCCCGGGGAGCGGCTCAGGCTCGACGTCTACGCTCCGTGGGCCGCCGCGGTGCGACCGCGGCCGGTGATTCTAGTCTTCTACGGCGGCTCCTGGAACAGCGGCCGCCGCCAGGACTATGCCTTCGCCGCCCGCGCCCTGGCGGCCCGAGGCTTCGTCGTCATCGTCCCGGATTACCGGCTGGTGCCGGAGGCGAGATACCCCGAATTCCTCCGCGATTGCGCCGCCGCCGTGCGCTGGGCGAGGCGCCGTGCCGGCGACTATGGCGGCGACGGCGAGCGGATCGTGCTCATCGGCCACAGCGCCGGCGCCTACAACGCGGCCATGCTGGCGCTCGACCCGAGCCTGCTCGGGCCCGACCGGGCCGCCGTCCGCGGAATCGCCGGCCTCGCCGGACCCTATGATTTTTTGCCGCTCGACGACGAATCGACCATCGCAGCCTTCGGGGCCTGGCCGAAACCCGCCGACACCCAGCCCGTCACGCATGCCGCGGCGGGCGCTCCGCCGGCGCTGCTGCTGCACGGCGAGGCCGACACGAGGGTCAAGCCGCGCAACAGCCGCGAGCTGGCCGGGCGGCTTCGGGCGGCCGGTAGCGACGTTCGGCTCAGGCTCTATCCCGGCCTCGGCCATGTCGGCATCCTCACCGCCCTCGCCCTGCCGTTCCGCCGCCAGGCTCCGGTGCTGGCCGATGTCGCCGATTTCGCTCATGAAGTGAACTTTTAATGATAATCGATAAATACCTTGACGTAGGTCGATAAGTATCTTATCGAAGAACGATAAGAACGCTGCGGAGGCCTATCGATGACCCGACCCTATTCCGCTGCCTTGCCGATCGCTTTCGTCCTGCTCCGGATCCTCATCGTGCTCAACTGGCTATCCGGAGCTGCCATCCTCGCGCTGCTTCTGGTCATGCCGAACGAGCAGTGGATCATGTCCGCCTTCAAACTGTCGCCCTCGCCGGAGGCGGACCGGCTGGTCACGGGCCTGCGCGCCACCGCAATGCTCGGACTTGCCGCTGTTCCGCTCAACCATCTGGTGCTCGCGCGCCTCCTGGCGATGGTCGAGACGGTCCGCTCCGGCGACCCCTTCGTCGCCGCCAATGCAGTGCGGCTGCAGGCGATCGCCTGGGCGCTGCTCGCCCTCCAGCTCCTCGGCATGGTCATCGGGGCGATCGGCGAGGCCGTGTCGACCGAGGCGCATCCGGTCGATCTCGATGCCGGCTTCTCGATCACCGGCTGGCTCGCAATCCTCCTGACCTTCGTGCTGGCCCGGGTGTTCGCCGAAGGCGCCCGGATGCGCGAAGAGCTCGAAGGGACGGTCTGACCATGGCGATCCTGGTGAAGCTGGACGACCTGCTCCACGAGCGGCGAATGACCCTGACCGAGCTCGCCGAGCGGGTCGGCATCACGATCGTCAACCTGTCCATCTTGAAGACCGGCAAGGCGCGCGCGATCCGCTTCTCGACGCTCGAGGCGATCTGCGAAGCGCTCCGATGTCAGCCGGGAGAGCTGCTCGAATATGCGTGCGAGGACGAGCAAGACGGCCCCGGCCGGCCCCCTCTTCAGGCTTGACGCCATGCTGAAGCGGCTCTTCCCCGATCGGGCCGACAACCGGTTCGAAGGCTTGCGCGCCGCCTTGTGGCTGCTCGGGCTGCTCGTTGCTCTGAAGGTGGCGATGAGCCTCAATTCGATCTTCGACACCGAATCGGTCGCGGCCGGCGCCGACGGCATCCCGCTGGACCGCTTCGGCCCGGAAGCGGCTCGACAGGTGCTTTTGCTGTTCGCGCTGATGGCGCTCGGCCACCTCGTCCTGACGCTGATCGCCCTCCTCGCGCTGATCCGCTACCGGGCGCTGGTCCCCTTCATCTATCTGGTGTTGCTGGGTGAGCAGCTCGCCCGCCGCGCCATCGCCCGCAGCTACGCGCCGCCCGGGAGCCAGGGCACCGACATCGCCTGGTTCGTGAATTACGGACTGCTGACGCTGTTGGTCCTCGGGCTGGCGCTGTCGCTGGTTCCCGGTCGCACGCTCAATGGGAAGACGTCGCAGTGACCCAAGCAAAGGGAATCTAAGCGATCCGGCTGAGATGGCGGCCATTGCCGGCATCGAGCACCGATCCTAGGGGGGGCGGATGGATCTCGACGACCAGCTCCGCCGCTATTTCGGAACTTCCGACTTCGCCGCCATCCCCCCGGCCGCGCTCGAGGCCGGGATCGAGCGGATGAAGGTCGATCTCGGCCTCGAGAGGGACCGGGGCAACCGGTTCGCCCTCTGGGCGCTCCTCCACATGCTCGGCGCCGCCCCCGACCTCGACGTCGCATTCCCCGACGAGCGCGACCGGGAAGCGGCCCGAAATTTCATGAACCTGGCCGGACGGGCGGAGGGAACCTGATCTGCGGTTTCGCGGTTTTCCGTGCGGCCGCGAAGGTTTGACCTCCGAAACGGCCCGTTTAGGTTCAGTCTCCCGCGCTCCAGTCGCGGAGCGAGGGAATTTGTGGACGAAACAGCGACCAAAGCAGCGACCGGCGTCGCGGGACTGGACGACATCCTGGCGGGCGGCCTCAGGCGCGACCGGGTCTATCTGCTCGAAGGCAGTCCCGGCACCGGCAAGACCACCGTCGCCATGCAATTCCTGCTCGAAGGGGCCGCCCGGGGCGAGTGCGGGCTCTACATCACCTTGTCGGAAACCGAGATCGAGCTTCGCGAGACCGCCCTTTCCCACGGCTGGGACCTGTCCAAACCGATCGAGGTGTTCGAGCTCGTGCCGCCGGAAAGCCTGCTCGACGACGAGCAGCAGCAGAGCCTGCTCTATTCGTCCGACCTCGAACTGGGCGAGACGACCAAGCGGATCTTCGAGGTGGTCGAGCGGGTGCAGCCCAAGCGCATCGTCCTCGACAGCCTGTCCGAAATCCGGCTGCTCGCCCAGAGCTCGCTTCGCTACCGGCGCCAGATCCTGGCGCTGAAGCATTATTTCTCGCACCACGATTCCACCGTCTTGATGCTCGACGACCTCACCACCGAGGTGAACGACAAGACGGTTCACAGCGTCGCTCACGGAGTCGTAAGGCTGGAGGAGCTCGCCCCCGAATATGGCGCCGAGCGCAGGCGCCTCAG
>JASLBD010000319.1 GCA_030146745.1 Allosphingosinicella sp.
CGACCGGCCCGAATTCCTCAAGGACCTCGGGCTGGAGGAGACCGGCCTCGCCCGGGTGATCCGCGCCGGCTACGATCTCCTCCACCTCATCACCTTCTTCACCGCCGGCCCGAAGGAGGCGCGCGCCTGGACCGTCGAGAAGGGCTCGAAGGCGCCGCAGGCGGCGGGGGTCATCCACACCGATTTCGAGCGCGGATTCATCCGCGCCGAGACCATCGCCTACGAGGATTTCGTGAAGTTCGGAGGCGAAGCGGGGGCGAAGGAGGCGGGCAGGATGCGCTCGGAAGGCAAGGAATATGTCGTCCAGGACGGCGACGTGATGCTGTTCCGATTCAACGTGTGAAGATGGAGCGGCGCCTGCTCCAGGCGGCGGTGGCGCTCGGCTGCGTGGTGCCGCTGCTGGCGGGCGCCGTCGGGACGATCCAGGGGCCGGCATTCCTCAGCGGCGTCGGGCTCGGAGTGCCAGCGGACCTCGACAGCCATTTCCGCTACCTCTCCGGCCTGCTCTTCGCCATCGGCATCGCTTTCGCGACCTGCATCCCCGGGATCGAGCGCAAGACGGCGCGCTTCCGGCTGCTTGCGCTGCTGGTGTTCGTCGGGGGGCTCGGCCGGCTGCTCGGACTCGCCATGTCCGGAATGCCGGGGACAGGCCTTGTGTTTGGCCTGGCGATGGAGCTCGTCGCCGTGCCTTTGCTCGTCCTCTGGCAGGTGCGAGTGGCGGCGGTCGGGGAGGATGAGGGAAGGAATGCGGAATGACCCTGCGGCCCGGGATACCAGACCTTCCCCTCTCCGTGCCGCTTATGCATCATTCTTTTCAGTCGAATTGCCACGGCGTCGAGGTCATCCTTCAACGCCTGCACGTGGGCGTCGACCTCCAGCTCCGTCATCTGCGGTGTCATAGACCATTCGCCCGTCTGGAGAGTGGATGGTTGCCGAGAGAATATAGCCGAGGGGCGTTGTACCTAGATAATCCACCCGATAGCCGAACTTTCCTATCGTTTGCATCGCTCCGCTCCTCTAGGATGCTTTGCCAGTCTGGATCCTCATCGAGAGTCGATCATGCTGAAAAACATCCATACAGGAAAGAAAACTCAGCGGAATATCCATGCCCCTGGCGTGTCGAGGTTTCGAGAGGCGGTCGGAGAGCAGGCCTATCAGGACATCCGCAACTGGATTTTCGACCGCTTTGCCGAAGCGGAGTGGGTGAATACGACATGGACCGCACCGACTACCTGGGAAAATACGCCGCTCGACCCCATCTGGCACTACTTCCGAGGCATTCCCGACGATTCCGAGCGCCACGAGGAGTCGGCAAAGCTTTATGGCTGCATCTTCTATTCGGAGCTCTTCGACGCGCCTCAGGTGTACCTGTACCACCGGCCCGAAGGTCATCACAGCGACGATAAGCGCCCATTCGGCCTGACCTATAGGCGCGAGTGACCTCGCGAGACACAGGGCTTTAGCCCAGCGCCTTCCTCAGAAGCTCGTTGACGACGCCGGGATTGGCCTTGCCCTGCATCGCCTTCATCACCTGGCCGACGAAGAAGCCGAAGAGCTTGTCCTTGCCGCCGCGATATTCGGCGGCCTTGTCGGGGTTGGCGGCGAGGACGTCGGCGATGGCGGCGTCGATCGCGCCGGTGTCGCTGGTCTGCTTGAGGCCTCGGGCCTCGACGATGGCCGCCGGGTCCTCGCCTGTCTCCAGCATGATCTCGAACACCTGCTTGGCGAGCGTTCCGGAGAGAGTTCCCTCGGCGGTGAGGCGGAGCAGCTCGGCCGCCTGGGCGGGGGTGACGGGGCTTTCCTCGATGCTCCTGCCGAGGCGGTTCAGGGCTCCGAACAGGTCGGAGGTGACCCAGTTGCTCGCCCGCTGGGCGTGCTCGTCGCCGAGCTTATCGAGCAAAGCCTCGAACCAGAGCGCCGTCGTGACGTCGGCGGTGAGGACGCTCGCATTGTAGGGCGAGAGGCCGAGCGCCTGCTCGTAGCGGCGGCGCTTGGCGTCGGGGAGCTCGGGCAGCGAGGCTCGGCATTCCCGAAGGAAATCGTCGGCGAGCTCGACCGGAAGCAGATCGGGGTCCGGGAAGTAGCGGTAATCGTGCGCCTCTTCCTTGGAGCGGAGGCTTCGCGTCTCGCTTTTGTCCGGGTCCCAAAGACGCGTCTCCTGGACGACCGAGCCGCCGGCCTCGAGCAGGTCGACCTGCCGGTTCGCCTCATGCTCGATCGCGGCCATGATGAAGCGGACCGAATTGACGTTCTTGGTCTCGGTCCGGGTGCCGAGCGGACCGCCGGGCCGACGCACGCTGACATTGACGTCGGCGCGCATCGAGCCCTGCTCCATATTGCCGTCGCAGCTCCCGACGTAGCGTAGAATCGCTCTCAACTTCCGGATATAAGCCCCTGCTTCCTCGGGGCTTCTCATATCCGGCTTGGAGACGATCTCCATCAGAGCGACGCCCGAGCGGTTGAGGTCGACATAGGAGAAGGCCGGGTGCTGGTCGTGCATCAGCTTGCCCGCGTCCTGCTCCAGATGGATGCGCTCGACTCCGATCCTCTTGGCGGTGGATTCGTCCTTGTCGTCGAGCAGGATCTCGATCTCCCCCTCGCCGACGATTGGGTGGTAGAGCTGGCTGATCTGATAGCCTTGCGGCAAATCCGCGTAAAAGTAGTTCTTGCGGTCGAAGCGCGACCAGGGATTGATCTTCGCCTCCAGCGCCATTCCGGTGCGCACCGCCTGGCGGATGCATTCGCCGTTGGGCACCGGGAGCATTCCGGGCATGGCGGCGTCGACCAGGCTGACCTGGCTATTGGGCTCGGCTCCGAACCCGGTCGAGGCTCCGGAGAAGAGCTTGGCGTTCGAAGTCACCTGGGCGTGGACCTCGAGGCCGATCACCACTTCCCATGCGCCGGTGGCGCCCTGGATCCGGTAGTCGCTCATGCCGCGCCGCCCTTCCCTATCCGCCGGAACCAGAAGGCGCCGGGCTCCGCATCCGGGTGGAGCGCCAGCATCGGGCAGGCGGCGGCCAGCGCCTCGAAATGGTTGTGCTTGAGCCAGTTGAGCGCGCTCACGATCTGGAACTCTTCATTGAAGGCGAGGAAGGCTTCGAGCAGATACTGCTCGTTCCACAGCCGCCGCTCGCTGCGCAGCCAGGCCTCGGGATAGTCGCGCGGCGTGAAGATGTCGTGGACGTGGACGAGCACTCCGGGCGCGACGCGCGGGACGATCTGCTGATATTCCCTCAGCACGTCGCCGTGCGGACGAAGCACATGGGAGCTGTCGATGAACAGGATGTCGTCGGTGCCGAGGCGGTCGAACAGCGCAAGGTCGATCTGCTCCACCCGCTCGCGAAGCACCTTGACCCCGCTCTGCTCGAGCCACGGCATCTCGTAGGGTTCGACGCAAAGATGCTCGCATTCGTAGCCGGGGTCGGCGGCCTCGTTCGCCGCGATCGCGAGCCGGGCCATCAGGGTCGAGTTGCCGGAGCCGATTTCGTAGAGCCGCTTCGGCTTGTGAAGGCGGATCATGTTGTAAAGCATTTCGGCGTCGCCGAACTCGTACAGGCTGTTGCGGTAGCCGAACTCGGCCGCGCTCTTCTTGTCGAGCGGAATGGCGGAAAGCTCGTCGCGGAAGCGGCAGCGGCCGAGCAGCTCGAGCTGCTCCGCCGGCCGGAAGTCGATCCCCGGCAGGTCGCGCTCGCCGGTGGTGTCGGCCGGAAGGTCGCTCTCCCGGTAGGTCGGCTCGTAATAATGGGCGCTGCGCAACTGGAAGCCGGCGCGGTCGGAGAAGCGCTGGAAGCGGACCAGCCCCGCCCGGTGATTGGCGATGAAGCGGAGCACCGGCGAGGCCGCCGCCCCGAAGGCCGCGGCTCCGTAATCGGCCAAGGTCAGCTTCCAGCCCATCTTACCACCATGAGTCCGCGCGATGGGTGAAGCCGGCGCGTTCCTCGAGCGCCAGCGCGCCGTTGAGGACGCTCTGTTCGTCGAGCGCCCGGCCGACGAGCTGGAGGCCGAGCGGGAGGCCCTGATCGTCGAGTCCGGCGGGAACCGAGATTGCGGGCAGGCCGGCGAGGCTGGCCGGGACCGCGAAGACGTCGTTCAGATACATTGCGATCGGGTCGGCGCTCTTCTCGCCGAGCGCGAAGGCGGCGGACGGAGCGGTCGGGGTGAGGATGAGGTCGCACTCGCTCCAGACGCGCTCGAAATCGCGCGCGATCAGCGCCCTCACCTTCTGGGCGCGATTGAAATAGGCGTCGTAGAAGCCGGCCGAGAGGACGTAGGTGCCGATCATGATCCGGCGCTTGACCTCGGCGCCGAAGCCGGCGGCGCGGGTCGCCTCGTACATGTCGGTGAGGTTGCCGTTCTCCGGAGCCTCGCGGAGGCCGTAGCGGACCCCGTCGTAGCGGGCGAGATTGGACGAGGCCTCGGCCGGGGCGATGATGTAATAGGTCGGAAGCGCGTATTTCGTGTGGGGCAGCGAGACCTCGACGATCTCGGCGCCGGCGTCGCGCATCAATTCGATGCCGCGCTCCCAGACCCGGTCGATCTCGGCGGGGACTCCGTCGATCCGGTATTCCTTGGGGATTCCGATGCGCTTGCCGCGCACGTCCGAGCTGAGCGCCGCCTCCCAGTTCGGCACCGGCAAGTCGAGCGAGGTCGGGTCCTTCGGGTCAAATCCGGCCATGGCCTCGAGCAGGATCGCGCAGTCGCGGACGTCGCGGGCCATCGGCCCGGCCTGGTCGAGGCTCGAGGCGAAGGCGACGATGCCCCAGCGCGAGCAGCGGCCATAGGTCGGCTTGATCCCGCTGATCCCGGCGAAGGCAGCCGGCTGGCGGATCGAGCCGCCGGTATCGGTTCCGGTCGCCCCTGGGCAGAGCCGCGCCGCCACCGCGGCGGCAGCGCCGCCGCGGTCGCCGCGCGCCTGTGCCCCGGCGCGACCGGCACCGATAACGGCGGCTCGATCCGCCAGCCCGCCCCCTTCGTCGGCATCACCCGCATCAAGCCGACCAATGGCCCCAGCTCGCGCTGGGGCATTGTCGCCTTCGCCACCACCCACGACCAGGCC
>JASLBD010000367.1 GCA_030146745.1 Allosphingosinicella sp.
GGCATGTGACTAGGGTGACCCGCTAGGCTGTATCGACATACGAGCCCGTTGCTCCTGCCCCCTCTCCCCTGGGGGGAGAGGGCCGGGGTGAGGGGGTTCAGCGGCCGAGGGCGATCGCAGACGCCGGACCCCTCTCCCTACCCTCTCCCCGCCGGGGAGAGGGATGAAAAAAGCTCAAATCCGCTGAATGTCGATGTCATTGCGAGAGCGAAGCGACGAAGCGATCCAGCCGACCTCCGAGGCACCCCTGGATTGCTTCGCTTCGCTCGCAATGACGGCTTACGCCGTCACTTCGGCTCAACCACCTCGACCGGCAGGCCGAGCCCGTTGAGCTGCGGCCGTACCTTGGCCGCGTCGCCGACCACGACCCAGACCATCTTCTTGGGATCGATCACCTTGCGCGCGGCCTGGTCGATCGTGCTGATCGTCATGCCGCGGTAGCGGTCGGCGATCGCCTCCCAATAATTGTCGGGACGCTTGTAGAGCGCGTTCGAGCGGAGCGCGTTCAGGACCGCCCCCGAGGTCTCGAACTGGCCGGCGAGCTGGCGGGTGTTGCCGTTGATCATCCGGGTCAGCTCGACGTCGGTCACGCCCCTGTTGGTGACGAAGCCCGACACCTGGTCCATCAGCGCCCGGATCGCCGGGCCGGTCTTGTCGGCCTGGACGGGGGCGTTGATCAGATAGGGGACGAGCTGCTCGCGCATCCCGATGTTGCTGCGCGAGCCGTAGGACCAGCCCTTGGTCTCGCGCAGGTCCATGTTGATCCGCGACAGGAAGTTGCCGCCGAGCACCTCGTTGGCGGCGTTCAGGGTCAGGATGTCCTCGGTGCCGCGCACCGGAAGGACGGCGCCCGCCAGGATCAGCGACTGCGGCGATTGCGGCCGGTTGACGAGGACGATCCGCGGCCTCGGCGCCGGCGGGATCGCGGCGAAATCCTTGGTTCCCCTGGGCACCGCCGGCGGCGCCCAATTGCCGAACCGGGCCTCGAGCATCGGCACCAGCTCGGCGAGCGGAAGGTCGCCGACCGCGAAGATGGTCGCGTTGTCGGGCCGGACCCACGCCTGGTGGAAGCGGACCAGATCGTCGCGGGTGAGCCGGGCGACCACCTGCTTGTCGCCGAGGCCGGACGAGGGCCGGCCATAAGGATGGCCGGCTCCGAACAGCAGCGGCGGCAGCGCCCTGGCGCCGAGCCCGCCCGGCTCGGTCAGCTCCTGGTCGATGGCGGAGAGCTGCTGCGCGCGCAGGCGCTCCACCTCGCCGGGCTCGAAGGCCGGGTTGCGGATGATGTCGGCGAGCAGGTCGAGCGACGGCCCCAGATTGGGGGTCAGCGCCGCCAGGCTGACCGCGGTGCGGTCGAGCGACGTCTCCGGCGAGATCACGGCGCCGAGCCGCTCCTGCGCCTCGGCGATCTGGACCGAGTTGCGGCTGGTCGTGCCCTCCTCGAGCAGGCTCAGCATGAGCGATTGGGTGCCGAGCGCGTCGGCGGGATCGGCGGCGACTCCGGCGTCGAACTCGACCGCGACCCGAACCACCGGGACGGCGGTGCGGCGGGCGTAGACGACCGGGATGCCGTTCGACAGGCGGGCTCGCTCGATGTCGGGGAAGTCGAGGTTCGAAATCTCGCCGACCTGCGGCATCGGGATCTTCTGGTAGGAGAGCGGCTCCGGCGCGCTCTCGTCCGGAGCGACGAAGGGCAGAGGCGCCATCGGCTTCTCGCCCGGCTCGGGCTGGCGATAGTAACGGGGCCGCTGGCTGGCGGCGCCGCCGCGCGAGCCTTTCGCTTCCTCATAGGCCTCGCGCTCGCCGGGCACGACGCGGAGCGCGTAGACCGGCCGGGTCAGCCACTTCTGCATCGCCGCCTTGACGGTCTCCGGGGTGACCCGGCCGTAGGCGAGGAGCTGCTTCTTGTAGAATTCGGGATCGTCGGCGTAGAGCGCGCCCTCGGCGAGGGCGACGGCCTTGCCGCCGAAGCCCCCGACCTGCTCGAGCCCGCGGATCCGCGCCGCGACGTCCGACATGACGACCCGCTGGACCTCGTCCTGCGTCGGGCCGTTCCGGATCAGGTCGGCGACGATCTGGTCGAGACGGGCCGCGACGATGTCGGGATCGACCCCCTGCTTGACGTCGACCTGGATCTCGAACTGGCTGACCCGGTGGAAGGGCAGGATGTAGGCGCGCACGCCCACCGCCGTCTGGTCCTTGCGGACCAGCTCGTTCTCGAGCCTCGAGCTGGCGAGGCCGCCGAGCACGCCGGCGGCGACGTCGAGCTGGACCGCGGCATCGTCGAGCATGCCGGGGACGATCCAGTTGCGGTAGAGCCGGACGTTGGCGACCCGGTCCTTCATCACTTCGACCTTGGGGGCCGGCAGGGTCGGCACGTCGGCCTTGGCCGGAGTGTTGACCGGGCCGCGCGGAATCTTGCCGAAATGCTTCTCGACCAGCGGCCGGGCCTCTTCGGCCGAGACGTCGCCGGCAAGGACGAGGACGGCGTTGTTCGGGCCGTATCGCGCGCGGAACCAGGTCTTCACGTCCTCGAGGGTGGCCGCGTCGAGATCGGCCATCGAGCCGATCGTCGAATGGCGATAGGGATGGCCCTCGGGGAAGAGCGCCTCGAGCTGGGCATATTCGACGAGGCCGTAAGGCTGGTTGTCGCCCTGGCGCTTCTCGTTCTGGACCACTCCGATCTGGTTGGTCAGCTTCTCCTGGGTCACCGCTCCGAGCAGATGGCCCATCCGGTCGGCCTCGAGGAACAGGCCGCGCTCCAGCGCCGGCCTCGGCACGGTCTGGAAATAATTGGTGCGGTCGAACCAGGTGGTGCCGTTGAAGTCGGTCGCGCCGATCTCGCGAAGCGGCTCGAAATAGTCGCCGGGGGCGTTTTCGGAGCCGTTGAACATCAGATGCTCGAACAGGTGGGCGAAGCCGGTCTTGCCCTTGGGCTCGTCCTTCGAGCCGACATTGTACCAGATGGAGATGGCGACGACCGGCGCCTTGCGGTCCTCGTGGACGATGACCCTCAGGCCGTTATCGAGCGTGAACTGCTCGTAGGGGATGTCGATCTGGCGGACGAGCTGGGCGACGGGGGCGGGTCCGGCGGCCGCCGCGGGCGCGGACTCCGCCGCGGGCTGCGTCATGGAGACGTCCGAAGCGCTCGCCACCTCGTCGGAGGCGGTCGAGGCGCATGCCGTGACGGCAAAAGCGGAAAAGAGCGCAAAGGGGAGCAGCAAACGGCGCATTTTCGGCAGTCCTTCCCGAGTCTTATTCGGGCCGACCATAGCGGCCCGCCTTGTCCGCGCAATACGTGGCGTCTCCGTCGCCCTGAACCTGGTTCAGGGTTCAGGTCGCCACCGCCTCGCGGTCTCCCCGACTCGAGGCGAAACAAGTTCGGCATGACGGCCTTGGGTTCAGCCCTGCCGCGAGCGCTTTTGACGCGCCCGCGATCTGCTGTAGGAAGCACCCGCCCCCAAACGACCAGGATTCTTCATGCGCTTCAAAGCCTTCGGTATCGTCCTCCTCAGCCTCGCACTCGCCTCGCCCGTTCCGGCCCAGCCGGCCGCCGCCCCGCCCCTGTTCTCGCCGGACAGCTTCCGGAGCCACGTGACCTTCCTGGCCGACGACCGGCTGGAAGGGCGCGATTCGGGCAGCCGCGGCTACGATCTCGCCGCGCTCTATGTGGCGAGCCGGTTCGAAGCGCTCGGGCTTAAGCCGGCTGGCAATGACGGCTGGTACCAGCAGGTGCCCTTCCTCGAAACGCGTCTCTCCGGCGAGCCCGGCTCGCTCACCATCGGCGGCCGCCGCTTCATGCACGGGCAGGAGGTGGTGCTGACGCCCACGCCGGATGAGGCGCTCGTCGCGGTCGAGGCGCCGGCCGTCTTCGTCGGCTACGGCCTGCAGGCGCCGGAGATCGGCATAGACGACTACAAGGGCCTCGACGTGCGCGGGAAGGTGGTCGTCGCACTGAACGGCTTTCCGAACGGAATGAAGAGCGACGTCGGGGCCCATCTCAACTCGGACAAGAGGGCGGTCGCTTCAAGGCATGGAGCCGTCGGATTCGTCTCCATCCGGACCCTGTCGGAAGCGAAGAGGCGATCCTGGGCGCGGTTGCAGCAATATGCAAACGAGCCCAGCCTCGGCTGGATCGGGAAGGACGGCCGGCCCTATTCGCCGGCGCCGGGCCTCCGCTTCCGGGGAACTCTCGACTCGCCCGCCGCCGAAGCCCTCTTCGCCGGAGCGAAGACGCCGCTCAGCCGGGTGCTGGCGGAGGCGGAGCGGAAAGGTGGGCGGCCCAAGGGCTTCGCCCTGAAGCCGCGGGTCGCCGTCAGCCAGCAAAGCGCCATGCGCCGCTTCTCCAGCCCCAACGTTCTCGCCGTCCTTCCCGGATCGGACCCGAAGCTGGCCGGCGAATATGTGCTTCTCATGGGCCATCTCGATCACGAAGGGATGAAGCCCGAGGGTGAGGGAGACCGAATCTACAACGGCGCCATGGACAATGCCGTCGGGATCGCCACCATGCTGGAGGTCGCCCGGGCGATGGCCGCCGCGCCGGACCGTCCGAAACGCTCCATCCTGTTCGCCGCGGTCACCGCCGAGGAGGACGGGCTGCTCGGCGCCCAGTATCTCGCGCGCCACGGGGTGCCGGGCGGCAAGGTCGCCGCCGTGGTCAATCTGGACATGCCGGTGCTGCTCTACGATTTCACCGACGTCATCGCTTTCGGGGCGGAGCATTCGACGATGGGGAAAGCGGTCGAGCGCGCCGGCCGCGGCATGGGCGTAGCGCTCTCGGAGGATCCGCTTCCGCAGGAAGGCCTGTTCACCCGCTCCGATCACTACCGATTCGTCCAGGAGGGCGTTCCGTCGGTCTTCCTGATGACCGGCTTCGCCAATGGCGGCCGGGAGAAGTTCACCGACTTCCTCTCCACCCATTATCACAAGGTCAGCGACCAGCTCGACCTTCCGATCGACTGGAAGGCCGGAGCCAAGTTCGCCCGAATCAACTACGAGATCGCACGCGAGATCGCCGACGCGCCCGAGGCCCCGCGCTGGTA
>JASLBD010000332.1 GCA_030146745.1 Allosphingosinicella sp.
AGCTGGTGGATCTGGGCGAAGAACTCGATCTCGCGGATTCCGCCGCGGCCGCGCTTGACGTCGAAGCCGGGGCCGAAAATCTGCCCCTGCGAATAATGGTCGCGGATCCGGCGGGTGATCGCCTGGACCTCGCCGATCGCCCCGAAATCGAGCGAGCGCCGCCACACGAAGGGATGGAGGGCGTCGAGGAAATAGCGGCCCACCTTCTCGTCTCCGGCGACCTGCCGGGCCCGGACGAACGCCGCCCGTTCCCAGGGCAGAGCCGAGGATTCGTAATAAGAGATGGCGGCGTCGACCGGCAATGCGATCGGAGTCGCCTCGGGCGACGGCCTGAGCCGCAGGTCGACGCGAAAGACATAGCCTTCCGAATCCCGCTTGTGGAGCAGCTCGACCAGCCGGTTGCCGATCCTCAGCGCGCCCTGCCCCGCCTCCTCGCGCGGCTTCAGCGGCAGGGTCGCCGGATCGTAGAGGAAGAGGAGGTCGACGTCGGACGAATAATTGAGCTCGCGGCTGCCATGCTTGCCGAGCGCGATGATTGCGAAGCCGAGCGGTGCGTCGCCGGGCGTGCGCTCCGCGAAGGCGGCCGCCAGCGCCCGGCCCAGCGCCCGGTCCGCGAGGTCGGAGAGGGCCTCCATCAGCCGCTCGAGCGGGATCGCCCCGCCCAGGTCCGCCACCGCCAGGGCCACGGCCAGCGCGCTCCGCTCGCGCCTCAGAGCGGCGGCGAGATTCCCGGCGCCGGAGCCGGCTTCGGCCGCTCGCGTCACCGCTTCTTCGGCCCGGCCCGCCTCAAGAGCCTCTTCTACATCGGGAAAGCGTTCGAGCTGAAGTTTGAGGAAGGGCGAGTGGGCCCGCGCCCTTGCGAGCGCGTCCTTAACCTCTTCTTCACTTTGTGTTTCATTCATACAACAGCCACAATTAGTAACGTTGAGGGCGCGCAACGGTTGAAACTCCACCGTTCCCGGCGCGTTCTGACGCTTGTGAATACGCTGAATCCGAGATTAGAAGCCATGGTTCATGCTTCCTCAAGGCGCTTCGTGAAGGTCGCGCCGCCGACAGTGCATGCGGGCGTCGGCAACGCCCTGCGCGCGGCTTTCGCCATGGACGGCGAAGTCCGTTCGCTGGCGATGTTCGAAGAGCTTCTGGTCCGCCTGGACGAGAGCTGATCCGTCCTTCGATACGGGTTTTCGCCAAGCTCAGCCCCTACTCAGGATCAGCCCCTACACAGGATGAGCGCCTACTCAGGATGAGCGCCTACTCAGGATGAGCGCCTACTCAGGATGAGCGATGGCGAGCATTCTCCCGTTCATCCCGAGTAGCGGGTGAGCCTGTCGAACCCGCGTATCGAAGGACGTCCGAGGAGTTAAAGCCCGGGGTCGCGATCCCGGCTCAGCTCGTCCACTTCGCTCATGATGCTCTGCAGAGCGGAGCGGCCGCCTTCATTCTCGTGCTCGCGGCGCGAGGGGAGCTTGCCGTCGGTGAGAAGGGCCTCGAGCGCGACCCGGCCGCGGGCGACCCGGCTCTTGATCGTCCCGACCGCGCAGCCGCAAATCTCGGCCGCCTCCTCGTAGGCGAAGCCGCCGGCGCCGACCAGGATCAGGGCCTCGCGCTGCGGCTGCGGGAGATGGAGCAAGGCGCGCTGCATGTCGGTCAGCTCGACATGCCGGTCCTGGCTCGCCGGGGCGGCGAGCATCTTGGACGCGGTGATCTCGTCCCACTCGCCCTTGAAGCGCGCCCGGCGCATTTGGCTGAGGAACAGGTTCCTCAAAATGATGAAGGTCCAGGCCCGCATGTTGGTGCCGGCCTGGAAGCGCTTGCGCGCCGCCCATGCCTTGAGCAGGGTTTCCTGGACGAGATCGTCGGCGAGATCCCGGCTGCCCGAAAGCGAGCGGCCGAAGGCGCGCAGATGGGGGATGACCTGCGCGAGCTGGTCCTTGAACTCGTCGTCCGGCAACGGCACAGGCTCGAAGCGCGGCGCCTCGCTGTCCTTGTCGTCCTCGTCCATGTCCGGCTGCTGAACCAAGCTGCCCCCGTTATACGCTATACTGTCGCTCATGCGGTGCGGACGGGCCGGAGCCCCCCCTCTCTATCTGTCAAGGATGTAGGCCTCTACCGCCAGAGAAACAACAAGAGCAGGAACACCAGGACGACAAGTCCCAGCGATATCGGCAAAATATAACGCGTCATGTGCGGAGTGGCCCCGCCGCGCGCGCTCGTCGTGTCGATATGTTGTTCGCGCTCTTCCATGATCCCTCGGTTCCGCTCGTTAAGTGGGCGCAACGCCCGCTGCACGAGGGCGGTTCCCTTCGACCCGGGGACAGTCACTTTTCCGCACCGCCCCGACAAGTCGGCGACGGCGTGCGGAAAAGTGACTGTCCCCTTCAGGCTAGGCCGGCAGCGTGGCGCTGTCGAAGAACAGGGCCTGGGCGATCGCCGCCTTCACCGTCGAGCGCTGGAACGGCTTGGTGATGAGGAAGGTCGGCTCCGGCCGCTCCCCGGTCAGAAGCCGCTCGGGAAAGGCGGTGATGAAGATGACCGGCACCTGGAACTCGGCGAGGATGTCCTTGACCGCGTCGATGCCGCTGCTGTCGTCGGCGAGCTGGATGTCGGCGAGGACCAGGCCGGGGCGGCGGGCCATGGCCTGCGCCACCGCCTCGTCGCGGGTGACCGCGACTCCGGTGACCGAGTGGCCGAGGTCGCGGACGATCGTCTCGATGTCCATGGCGATGATCGGCTCGTCCTCGATGATCAGAACTTCCGCCCGGGTCTGGCGCTCGATCTCGGCGAGCGCTTCGGAGACCAGCCGCTCGACGTCCTCCGCCGAAGCGCCGATCAGATAGCCGGCATCCTCGGGCGTGAAGCCTTCCATCGCGGTGAGCAGGAGCGCCTGGCGCGAGAGCGGCGTGATCCGGGCCAGCCGCGCCTGGGCGATCCCTTCCGGATCGTCGGTCTCCTGGGCGTGCGGATCCTCCTCGATATTGGCCGACGACCAGATGGCGTGGAAGGTGCGGTAGAGGCCGAGCCTCGGGTCGACGTCGCGGGGAAATTCGTTCGGCGCGGCGACGATCGCTTCCAGCGTGGCCTTGACGAAGGCGTCGCCATGGCCCTGGGTGCCGGTGAGAGCGCGCGCGTAGCGCCTCAGGAAGGGGAGGTGCGGCGCGAGATCCTGACCAAGCGACATGTTTCTTTCGACTCCTGTTCGATCCGGGTCCTATTGAGGTTGCGCCCGAGCTTTGCAACCGCCTTCGGGGCGGTCGCAAGGACTGCGGACAGAGGATTTTTCGGCCGGGCCCGCTCCTCACGCGGCGTTGGAACCAATCAGCGAGTTTTTTGTTTCCACGGCGACTGCGGGCCAGTATCTGGCCGCGGGGTGGGTCCTGTGCATCAGGTTTTCGATTTCGGTCGTGGCCGCGGGACGCCTGTTGAAATGCTGCGGGCGCGGCGCCGGCGTCGCGAGGGGTAGACGATTTGAGCTTCGAGAACGAAAGCGATCGCCGGCGCGGACCCAATCCCACTCCTCCGGCCGATAGCGAAGAGATGCCCACGAAAAGCAGGAAGAGACGCGGCGCCAACAGCGAGATCGGCCAGGCGCTGCGCCAGGCCTATAGCGACGCCGTCGAGGAGACCGTTCCTCCCGAATTTCTCGATCTGCTGGGCCGGCTCGGTTAGGATTCACATTCACCACCGGAGGCGCCGCTCGGCGGTATCGGAACGGCGTGGCGACTGAAGCGAAAGGCTGGCTTGCATCCCGGTTCGCCCGGCTTTCGACCGGGCTCAAGATGGCGCTCATCTTCAGCGCGGCGCTGTTCCCGCTCGGCCTCGTCGCCATCCTCGTCTCGATCCAGAGCGCCGAGGAGAAGAAGGCGGACCGCCACGAGGAGACGCTTTCCAGGCTCGAGCTCAAGGCGCAGCGGCTGAACTCGGCCTTTTCCCGAAGCGTCCTCACCATCAACACCGCCAGCGTCGCCATCTCGCTGACGCCGGAGGGATCGGGAGCCTGCAAGAACACTCTGAAGCAGCTCGAGCAGGGGCCGGTGCCGGTCCGCTACGCCCTTTATGCGGACGACGGCCGGCTGCGGTGCGCAAGCGCCGGGTTCGTGCCCTCGATCGGAGCGCTTCGGGCGGCGCGGTCCGGAACCATCGCTCGAATCCGCGACGACGGCTCGGCGCTCACCTTGTTCGTCTTCGGCGCCCGGGGTGATCTCGAGGGCGTTGCCGAATATAGCCGCCAGGCGCTCGGGGACCTGACCTACATTCCGGGCACCGCCCGCGACTTCAACCTCGACCTCAGCGGGGGGCCGAGGCGAATGGTGCTGCGCTCCGACTTCAAGGGCGGCGCGTGGCGGCAGCGGGTGCAGGGCAGCGAATCGGTCGCCGCGGGCCAGCTCCGGCTCAGCATCCTGCTCTCCGCGGTTCCGATCACCCTCGCGGACACTTTGCTCATCCTGCTTCCGGTGCTGATGTGGGTCTTCGCGACCCTGATCGGCTGGCTGATCCTGAACCGCCTTCTGCTTCGGCCGCTGGCGCGCATGGAGCG
>JASLBD010000336.1 GCA_030146745.1 Allosphingosinicella sp.
AGCTTGCCGATCGTTAGCCGTTTGACGGGCTGGCTGGCATGCATTCGGAACTGGTAGACGAAGACGACCTCGCCGGTGCTGGTTCGGTAGGCACCGAACTTTTTGACTTCAGTGTCCCACAGGAATACCCGCTTCTGACCCTTGCCGGTGCTGGGCAGGTTTTTGAGGGCGGTGAGGGTGATTCGATCTTTCACTTCGGTTGCTCCTTGAACAATCATGGAGCAACCGGGGTGCGGCAAAGAGGTGGTGGGTTCACCCCACAGCAGCCAACTCGCTGCCGGTCCTAAGATTCTGAAACTACAGCACAATCCAGTATAATCTAGCTACAGGAAGAGGTGGCCATCTACGTGTGAAGCAGAGGACCAATGCTTTGGGAGCAGAGGGTCGCAGGTTCGAATCCTGTCTCCCCGACCAACCGCATCTCGGGCCGGCAAGCCGAACGCTGGCGAAACGGACCTATCGGGATTTGAGAAACCGAATAGTCGCCCCTATCGTTCGCCACCCATGAAACGCCCGATTCTCATCCTGCTTGCCTTGTTCGCCATCGCCGTCGGGGCGACGATGCTCTATCTCGGCCAGCGCGACCGCGGCCACGCCGCCGCACGGCCCGCGCCCGCGCCCGCGCCCGCATCCGGCCCGAGTGCCGAGATGATGGGCGCGATGCACCGGATGCACGACGCCGTGAATAAGGTTCCGATGACCGGCGACATCGACCGCGATTTCGTCGCCCTGATGGTTCCGCACCACCAATCGGCGGTCGAGATGGCCCGGGTCTATCTCGAGCACGGCAAGGATCCGGAGCTTCGCCGCCTGTCGGAGAACGTCATCGCCTCGCAGGAGGCCGAAATCCGCCAGATGAGCGCTCGCGGCGCGGCCCCGGCCTCCGGCCATTAGCCGGTCGGCCGCGCCAGCACCTCGTCGAGCACGCCGGACAGGGTCTCCAGCCGATAGGGTTTGAACACGACCGGCCGTCCCGCTCCGCCGGCGCGGCTGATCTCGTCGCTATAGCCGGTGGTGAGGACGACCGGCACTCCGGGAAGCACCGGCGCCAGCGCATCGGCGAGTTCGATTCCGCTCATTCCCGGCATGACGACGTCGGTGAAGACCGCGTCGAAGCCGCCCGTCCGGGCGAGCTCCAGCGCCTCCGGGCCGGTACGGGCGCGCATCACCTCGTGGCCGAGCTCCGTCAGCAGCGTCTCGGCGAAGGCGCCGACCTCCTCATTGTCGTCGACGAGAAGGATCCGGCCGGTGCGATGCTTGCGGCCGGCCTCGGGCTCGGGCTTGGCGGCGGGCGCCTCGCCGCGCTCGCTGCAGGGGAGGATGAGGGTTACGGTCGTGCCTTCGCCGACCACGCTTTGCACCCGCACGTCGCCGCCGGTCTGGGCGGCGAAGCCGTAGACCTGGCTGAGGCCGAGGCCGGTGCCCTTGCCGACCGACTTGGTGGTGAAGAAAGGCTCGAAGACCCGGCTCAGCACCTCCTCCTCGATGCCGGTGCCGTTGTCGCTCACGGCGACGAAGATGGCGGAGCGCCCGTCGGCCAGGGGAGGGGCCTCGCCGGTGTGCAGGGTGAGGGCGCCGCCCTCCGGCATGGCGTCGCGGGCGTTGACGGCGACGTTGAGGATTGCCGATTCGAGCTGCGCCGGATCGACCTCGATCGCACACAGGCCCCCGGCGAGGTCGGTACGTATCTCGACCCGCTCGCCCAGGGTGCGGTCGAGCAGGTCCGTCATCCCCTGGATATGGGCGTTGAGGTCGATCACCTCGGGCTGAAGCGGCTGGCGGCGGGCGAAGGCGAGGAGCTGCGCGGTCAAGGCGGCGGCGCGGCCCGCGGTCTGGACGATCGCATCGGCGAAGCGGATCCGCTTGGCCTCGGCGATTCCGGGGCGGCGCAATATGTCGGCCGAGCCCTGGATGACGGTCAGGAGATTGTTGAAATCATGGGCGATCCCTCCCGTCAGCTGGCCCAGCGCCTGCATTTTCTGCGCCTGGCGCAGCTGCTCCTCGGCATGGGCGCGCTCCTCGACCTGCACCTGAAGCTCGGCATAGGCGCTGCTCAGCGCCTCGGCGCGCGCCTCCAGCTCGCGCTTCGCCCGGCGCAGGGCGGTCTGGGAGATGCCGAGGATCAGCACCACCAGCACCGCCATGGCGATGAGCAGGCCGACGAAGCTGTAGCGGGTCAGCCGCCGCGAAACCGGCTCGCGCATCGCCCCCAGATAGACGCTGCCGATCCGCTCGCCCCCGCGCATGACCGGAACCAGCGCCGCGACGATGTCGGCGCCGCTCTCCGGGCTGCTTGCAGTCCTCGGGAGCGCGCCCGGGCGCCGCTCGTAGCCGGCGAACAGCGGCCCCTGACCGTCGTAGACTCCCGCGGCGTCGATCTCCGGATTCACTCGAAGCGCGTCGACCGCCTCCCGGGCCGCCGCCGCGTCGCCGAAGTCCAGGGCCGCGGTGACGCTGGCGGCGAGGATGTCGGCCTGGATCGTCGTCTCCCGGATCTTCTGGTCGCGATAGGCGCTCTCGTTCTGGAAGATGACGGCAAGCCCGATGGCGAGCAGCAGAAGCGCCATCATCCCCGCAGCGATCGGCACGTTCGGCCAGCGGTCGGCAAACCGGGCGACCGGACGCATCAGTGCCGCCGCACGCTGAGCGCGATGCCGAGCAGGCGCGAGCTGATCCCGACTCCGCTTTTCGCCGCCTGCGCCTCGTCGATGTTGAAGCGAACCCGTCCCCGATGGATGACGAAATGGATCATCCCGCCCTGCGCGCCGGCGCGGGCGTCGGTGACGGTGAGCACCGGCTTGCCCTGCAGCCCCTGAAGCATTGCGGGCGCGCCGCCCTGGACGAAAGCGACGTGGCAGCCGCCGGCCTGGTCGGGCGCTCCGAGCCGCCGGACCTGGAGCGGATGGCCGTCGACCTGCTGGCCCCGCGCCGCCGTGTCGATCAGGCGCCCGAACGGATCGCCGCCGAGGATGCAGATATGCAGCGGAGCGCCCGGCCGCGGCCGGGCCGCGGCGGGCCAGGCGACATAAGCGGGGAATTTGGTGAGGAAGGCCGCCTTCACCGCCACGTCGCTCGGCTGACCGGCGGCCGGCGCCGGCAGAGCGAAAAGCGCCAGGGCCGCCGGGAGGAGGCGCAGGGGCCGAAGTGAGCGGTTGGGAAGCGGCGCGGCCATCAGAAACGCAGCCGGGTCCCGACATGAACGCTGCGCTCGATGCTTTGCGCGCGAGTCGAATCGTTGCTCTCGACATGGGATGCGTGGAGGAGATTGCTGCCGGCGACGTAGAGCTCGATCGGCTCCGAAACTCGCCATGCGAGGCGAGCGTCGGCCTCGACATAGCCGCCCATCCCGCTTCGTCCCAGATCGTCGACTCCCCGGAGGCCGAGATCGAGCTGGAGGCTGCGCGTCAGGTCGATCTGCGACCGGACGATGGCCTGATAATCCGGATCGGCGCCGAGCGAGGCCCGGTTGGCGAGGTCGACCGCGCCGTTCTCGAGCCGGAAGTCCTTGTTCAGAGCGGCGGCGCCCAGGCTCAACCGCCACCGGCTCGAGATCTGGTGGGTCAGCCACGCCTCGGCGCCGTAGGTGCGGCCCTCGAGGCTGTTCTGAAGTCGGATCGGGAGCGGGTCGCCGGTGAATTCGGTGGTCCGGATATCGTCGTAGAGATTGTAGAAGAGCGAAACCGAAAGGGTGGTGGAAGCTCCCGGCTGGCCGCGATAGCCGGCCTCGAAGGCGATCAGTTTCTCGCTCTCGAAATTGGTCGCCTCGGCGAGCAGGGGCAGGAAGACGAGCTGGCGGTCGATCCGCGACGGCGTCCGCACCGCCCGCGATACCGAGCCCCACCAGGTCGCCCGGTCGCTCGGCCGCCAGGCGAGGCGCAAATTGGGCAGGAGCTGTACGCCGCTGAACGTGGAGCGTTCCAGCTTGAGGCCGGCGATCAGGTCCAGCTTCGGCGTGAGCGCCATCCGATCCTGGGCGAAGGCGTTCAGGATCCACAGCCGCCGGCTCTGAGGTTCTAGGTGGAAGCCATTGAGATTATTTATAAACTTGTCGCGAGTCGTGCGCACGCCGCCGCCCAGCACGATGTCGTGCGTGCCCATTCGGGCGTTGAGCTGGGCTTCGAGATCGAAGGTCTCGAGTGCGTCGGTGACGAGGGTGAACCGGCGCCGGTAATCGTCGTAATAGGCCTGGACCTGAAGCTTGTCCTCGCCGCTGAAGCTGCGGGTCCATCGCGCCAGCAGGTTGTGGCCGCGATCTCCGTCGCCGGGAAGGAGATCGACGTCGGTGTCGAAAATGTCGCCCTGTACGGTGAAATGGTCGCTCGCTCCGCCGAAGTCCGCGCGAAACCCCGCCTGCCAGCCGGTGATTCCGTCCTCGTTGTCGGGCGCCGGCCCGGCCGGCATGTCCTCGCGATCGAGCCCGTTGGCATAGACACGCACGGCGCCGGAATTGCCGAGACCGGCGCCGTAGCGCAGCGCCAGGGTCCGATCCCTCGGCCCCGCCGTGCCCCGTACCAGCCCGCCCTGGGTTTCGCGCGCATCGCGCGTGGCGACGCTGACGATTCCGTTGACTGCATTCGGGCCGTAGAGCGTTCCGCCCGGCCCGCTGATGACCTCGATCTGCCCGATGTCCTCGAGCAAGGGCGAGTGAAGCTCCCAGAAAACGCCCGAATGGAGCGTCGTGTAGACGCTTCGCCCGTCGATCAGCACGAGCAGCTTGTTGGAGCTCTCGGCGCCGTTGAAGCCGCGCGAGGTGATCGCGAACTGGCGCGCGTCGAGCTGCTGGACCTGGAGGTTCGGCGCCAGTCGAAGCGCCTCGGGAAGCGAGGTCGCCGCGGACCGGAGGATGTCGTTGCCGGTGATGACGAAAATCGAGGTCGGGGCGCGGCTGATCGGCTCCGCCTGCTTGGACGCGGATCGCACCTCGATCTGGGCGAGCTGCTCGATCGAGAGATCGCGCAGATCCTCCACCGTTTCGGGGTCGCCGGGCGCCTGGGCGAAGGCCGCCGGGGGAAAGCCGAGCAGAGCCGCGCCAGCCGCGAGGGCAGCGCATCGCTTCCGCATCATGTGGTTGCACTTCAAGGAAAATCCCCCCGCCGCTATGTCCTCCGCGGGGCGCTCCGCGTCAAGCACGGCGGTTGGTTTTCCGTCATTTCCGCACAGGGGAATGACGTGAAAGAGGGGCCTGCGCAGACCGGCTTCAGGGCGCCGGGGTTTTGGGATGAATTTCCTCGGGCGCGTTGGCGACCAGGGAGAGCATCGCCGTCCACGCCGCGACATTCTGCCGGAGCTGCTCCGGGTCGACCTTGTCGAGCGTGTCGTCGGGCGTGTGGTGATAGTCGAAATAGCGGGTGCCGTCCTGCTGCAGGTCGACCGCCGCGACTCCGGTCCTGACCCACGGGCCGAGATCGACGCCTCCGGTCGCGACGTTCGCGGAGCGCGAGATGCCGAGCGGTGCCAGTGCGGCGGCGATGCGGTCGGCAAGCGCGCCGTTGGAGTCCGCGAAGCCCGGGTCCATCCGCCACACCCGGTCGGCGCCGAAGTCGGATTCCGAGACGAAGACGATCTTCTCGTCCTTATGCGCCGCGAGATAGGCCTTGTTGCCGAAGCCGCCGACCTCCTCCGAGCCGAACCAGACCACCCGGATCGTCCGCCGCGGCCGGCCCGCCGCCATGATCCTTTTCGCCGCCGCGGCGGTGATGGCCACTCCGGCGGCATTGTCGAACGCGCCCGTGCCGAGGTCCCAGCTGTCGAGATGGCCCCCGACGAGGACGATGCCGGCGTCCGGATCGGTGCCGCGCACCTCGGCGACGACATTGCCGGACTGGCGGATGCCGAGGTTGCGGGGGGTGAGCAGAAGCCGCATCGTCACCGGCTTGCCCCGCTTCAGCATCCGCTGGAGCTGCTCGGCGTCGGGAAGCGGCAAGGCGGCCGCCGGGATCGGCCTGGCGCCCTCGCCCCACATCTGCACGCCGGTATGGGCGTTGCGGTGATAATCGGTGCCGAGCGAGCGGATGACGATCGCCGCCGCGCCCTTGCGGCTCGCGACCGAGGGGCCGGTGCGCCTGACTCCGCCATAATAGCCATATTGCGACCCGTCCTGGGTCGCCGTCATTCCGTGGGTGACGAAGACGATCTTTCCTCGAACGTCGGAATCCTTGGCCGCCTCGAGCGCGGCGAGGCTGTCGAAGGCGACGACCTGGCCGGTCAGCCCGCCCGGCGGGGTCGCCCCGCTGTTGCCGAGCGCGGTGACGACCAGCTTCTGCGGAAAAGGCGAGACGATCTCCGCTTTCTCCTCGCCTCGAACCCAAACCGGCATGTCGTAGGTCTCGATATGGACCTTGGCGAAGCCCAGGGCCTTCAGCCGCCTTACCGCCCATTCCCGCGCCCGAGCCTCGGATTCGGTGCCCGCGGGGCGAGGCCCGACCTCGGTCGTCAGCCCCTCGACGATGTCGTAGGCGATGTCGTCCTTCAAAGCGGCATCGCGCAGGCGCTCGGCCTGGCCGAGGCTCTGGGCAAGGGCCGGAAATGAGAACAGGGCGGCGGCGGCCAGCAGGAAGGTCTTTTTCATTGGAAGGCCGTAGCCTCCCCGTCATCCCGGCGAAAGCCGGAAATCCATGAACGCCGCCGCATGGGCTCGCGCAGAGACGCAGAGACGCAGGGATTTCCGCGGGGGTGAAGACGGGCGGAGGCCCGTATCGGCCTCTCTGCGTCTCTGCGCCTCTGCGCGAATATCTATTCTATCCTACCGTGTCGGGCGAAGCAGCTTCGCTGGGGGGCGTGACAATGAAGTGCCCGGCCACTAGTTAGGCGCCGAACCCGCATTCCCGCACAGATTTTTCCGGAGACCGCGCCGCCATGGCCGCACAGTACAGCTTCGTCATGAAGGGCATGAGCAAGACCTTCCCGGGCGCGCCCAAGCCCATCCTCAACAACATCAGCCTGCAATTCTACCCGGACGCGAAGATCGCGATCATCGGCCCCAACGGCTCGGGCAAGTCGACCCTGATGAAGATCATGGCCGGCCGCGACAAGGA
>JASLBD010000347.1 GCA_030146745.1 Allosphingosinicella sp.
CGGCCCTCGAATCCGGCTGGCGGCCGCGCCTGCCGCGGGTCGAGGTCGACCGCCTGGCGACCCTTCGCTGCGGCGCCCGCCTCTACGGGGTCAACACGCGCGACATCAGCCAGGGCGGGGTCAAGGTCGAGACCGACCAGCCCGTCGAGGTCGGCCGCGAGATCGTCCTCACCATGGAGAAGTTCCGGCCGGTGGCCGGGGTCGTGCGCTGGTGCCAGGCCGGCCTCGCCGGAATCGCCTTCAACCACCTCATCCCGTTCCACGAGCTGATGGAATGGCTGCGCCCGGAGGGGGCGGCCAAGCGCTGACGCATCCGATCGGCCCGGACCGGCCTGGTCATTTCGGCGAAGGCCGGGATCAAGGCCGGGATGACGAGACTCACCCGCGCAACGGGATCCCGCTTGCGCGGGAATGACGGCGCCACGTTGACAGCCCCCGCCCCTTTCGCCAATGGGACGCCCTCCCTGATTGGGTGCCTCCTGGACAGGTGGCCGAGTGGTTAAAGGCAGCAGACTGTAAATCTGCCCGGGTTTCCCGTACGCTGGTTCGAATCCAGCCCTGTCCACCAGAGCGCGCGACCGGCGCCGGAGCGTCACCCGCCGAAGTGCGATCCTGAGCTGCGCCGCCTAGGCCGTGGCGGCATCTGCAATCATTCCTCCGCCCAAATGTTCCGCGTGAATGAATCCAAATTGGATCAATCTGCGTAACTCATCGGATATCGATGAAGCTATGATTCATCCGCTCGACTCAGTGTGAGACAAGGTCTTGTACGATCAACTCGGTCGACATTTTGGTGGAGAAAGATATGTCTAGAATAGTCGCCAGAGGAGTGCCGGCTATGGCTTTGGCCTTGCTTGCAGCCGCAGGCTCCGGTCTATTTATACCTTCCCCTGCATTGGCCAGTCACACGTGCTTACACTATGTGGTCGTGGCCTGTCAGAGCTGGGAAGAGCTGGGTTACTCGTCGCAGGCCGAATGCCACGAGGTGGAATCGATGCAGTGCTCGCAGCGGGCGATCGAACCTGCCGGCAATCTACCTTTGGCTGCCAGCGACAGGAAGCTCCCGCGGCCCGCGTCCGCGGCTGCGTCGACCGGTCCGTCTGCCGCGGGCGCCCCGCCTGCAGCGGTGCGCTCGCTCGAGCTCGGCGCGAAATAGCGCGCAAAAACCTTACTTGGCTGGAGAAGAGAGATGTCGAAAAAAATCATCAGGGGAATGCCGGCGACCGCCCTGACCTTGCTTGCCGCCACAAGCTACGGTCTGCTGATGCCCTCTCCTGCACTCGCCGCCCATACATGCACGCACTACGTGGTTGTATACTGTGCCGATTGGGAATCTCACGGCCACGCCTCAGCCCAGGAATGCTACGACTGGGAAATGGAGCATTGCCCGTATAATTCGCCAAGTCCGCAGGACCCGCCTGCGGCCGCTACGGAAGAGAATATCTCCAGCCGTGCCATCGGCGCCGCCCGCAACGGCCCGTCGAGCGCAGTCGCCGTGCCAGCATCGGCGCAGCCGACAGCCCCCGCCAGGAACTGACGCGCCAAACGTCACACGGGCTTGCCCGCCGAAGCCGGCTTCGCCTAAAGAGCGGAGCTGGCGCAGGCGGGTGTAGCTCAATGGTAGAGCAGAAGCCTTCCAAGCTTACGACGAGGGTTCGATTCCCTTCACCCGCTCCAGCGCCGCCTCAACCGCCCAGCCTTTTCGCCCGAGCCACCAGATAGGCATATAGCGCGTCGATCTCGGCCTCGGTGAGGTGGCTGAAATCGTTTCTCGCCACCTCCGACATCAGGCCAAGGTCCTTTCCGCTCGGCGGCCGCCCGGTCTTCATCAGGATCCTGAACTGGGCCGGGTCGTAGCCGGCGGTGACGTTCAGGTCCGGCGCCTTCTCGCCGGGGCCGGCCGAGCCGCCCATCAGCGCCGGCCCGTGGCATTCGGCGCAGTTGGTGGCGGCGATATGGCGGGCCGGCTCGTGCTCCGGGCCGAGCGCGATCGGCACCTGCCTGCGAAATTCGGCGACGCCCTCGGGCCCGGGCCTGAACGAGCCGATCACCAGGCCGACGCGGCCGATCGGCCGGGCGCTGAGGCCCCCGGTCTGGCCTTCGGCCCGAGGCAGGGTCCGGATCCAGCCGACCAGGGCGGCCGTCTCCTTGTCGGTGAGGCGCGAATACATGGGCGAAGGCATGATGAAGAGGCCTCTTCCGTCATGTCCGATCCCCTGGCGGATGCCGGCCGCCAGCTGCTGGTCCGTCGCTTTCGCCGCGATCGCGGTGATGTTGGGGGCGAACACCCTGGCGACGCCCGGGGCATCGAACATCAGCTTGCCCTTCAGCCCCTCGCCGTGGCAGCTCAGGCAGCCGAGCACTCGCGCCAGCCGCGGCGCTTCCGCCTTTTCCGCCGCGCCGAGGGCCGGCAGGGTTTCGGGCGCCGCCGCATAAACTCGTCGCAGGATCACCTCCGACCAGACGAAGATCACGATCGCGGCGACGATCAGAAGCGCGACCAGCCCCCCGAAGCCGATCCCGGCCCACCGCAGCGCCTTCCTCATTTGCGACTCCCCCGAATCCCGGCAGGAGGGTCTCATGAACCGGCCGGCCCGACAAGAGGCTGGGAGGGAAGACCCCTCTCCCGTGAACAGAGAGGGACTTTCACCCCCTTCACCCGGCGTTCAGGGGGTGAAAGGCGAGGTTCAGCTTGGCGGGATGGTTGGGTGCGGGGGCCGGTCGAAGCGTTCTTTCGCAAGCGGAACGAGGGTGGGACCCCAGCCGTTCCTTCTTCCGAACCAAGGGAGTTTTTCGTCATGCGTAACATCATCCTGCTCGCCGGCACCGCCGCGCTCGCCCTCGCCGTGCCGGTCGCGGCCGAAAAAGGTGGCAAGGGGGGCCAGGGCGGTGGCGGCGGCAAGCCGGCCAAGGTGGAGCGCGGCGGCCAGGGCGGCCATGGCGGCGGCAAGCCGGCCAAGATGGAACGCGGCGGCGGCCACGGCGGAGGCCATGCGGCGCGCGCCGCCAAGCCGAAGAAGGCCGAACGTCAGGCCTTCCGCGCCGAACGGAAGGCCGAGCGGCCCGAACGGCGGGCATTCCGGGAGGAGCGGCGCGCGATCCGCGACGAGCGCCGGCAGGACCATTTCGTCCGCCGCGGCGGCGAAGAGGGCCGCGACTTCCGCCGGGTGGGCCGGGACGTGCGAGCGATTCCGGAATTCCGCCGGGACGAGCGCCGCTTCGCCGGCGCCGGTCAGGCCTGCCCTCCGGGCCTGGCCAAGAAAGGCAATGGCTGCCTGCCCCCAGGCCAGGCCAAGAAGCTTTTCGCCCGCGGCCAGCGGATCGACCGCGACTGGTTCGAAGGCTATCGCGTGCCCGTCGGCTATCGGAGCTTCTACCAGGATACCCCCGAGCATTATTACAGCTATGACGACAGCGGCTACATCTACCGCGCCGACCGCGGCAGCGAC
>JASLBD010000362.1 GCA_030146745.1 Allosphingosinicella sp.
AGGCCGTCCTCGAGCGCGATCAGCATTCCGGGAGCCTCCTCGTCATGCTCGTCCTCGATTTCGCCGACGATCTCCTCGACCACGTCCTCGATGGTGACGAGCCCCTCCGTGCCTCCGAACTCGTCGACGACGATGGCGAGATGGACCCGCTCCGCGCGCATCCGGGCGAGCAGATCGAGCACGCCCATCGATTCGGGCACGTAGAGCGGCTTGCGAAGGAGGCCGGTGATCTCGTGGGGCGGCTCGGCGCCGGAGACCTCGACGGTGAAGACGTCCTTGATGTGGGCCATGCCGATGACGCTGTCGAGGCTCTCCTCATAGACCGGCAGGCGGCTGTGGCCGGCCTCGGCGAAGGCGGCGACGAGGCCCTCGAACGTGATGGTCGAGGGCACCGCGATGATGTCCCCGCGCGGCACGGCTATATCGGCGACGGTGCTCTCCCCGAAATGGAGCAGGTTGCGGAGCATCTGGCGCTCGATCGGCGAGAGGTCGCCGACGATCGGCGCCTCGCCCTCGTGGCTCTCGATCGCCTCCTCGATCTCCTCGCGCAGGGTCGCCTCGCCGTCGTCGCCGAACAGCATCGCCCGGATGCCGCGCCAGATGCTGCGCTCGCCGTTCGCTTCGTCAGCCATCAGTGGTGGATCTCATAGGGGTCGGCGATCCCGAGGGCCGCAAGCGCGCGCCGCTCGGCCTCTTCCATCGCCTCGGCATCCTCGTCCCCCTGCTCATGGTCGTAACCTAGCAGATGGAGCATGCCATGGACCACCAGATGGGCGGCGTGGCTGCAGACCTGGATGCCCTTCTCCGCCGCCTCGCCGGCGCAGACGCCGTGAGCCAGGACGATGTCGCCGAGCAGCGCCTCCCCTTCCGCGGCGCCGGCGAGCGAGGCTAGCTGATCCGGCTCGACCATCGGGAAGGAAAGGACGTTGGTCGCCTTCTCCTTGCCCCGCCAGGCGGCGTTCAGGCCCTTCACCTCCTCGTCGGAGGTGAACCGGACCGAGACTTCGGCGGTGAGGCCGCTTTCCAGGAGACCAGCCACGCCGCTCTGCGCCACGGCGGCGCGAACCGCCGCCTCGGCGAGCTGCGCCCAGTCGGTGCTACTGTCCCAGTCTTCCGAGACGTCCGCTTCGACGAGGATCACGCCGCCTTGCCCTCGTAGGCCTCGACGATCTTCCCCACCAGCGGATGACGCACCACGTCGCCCGCGCCGAAGCGGACGGTGGCGATCTTGGGGATGCCCTCGACCTTGGCGACGGCATCGGCCAGGCCCGACTTGCCGGCTTCGGGCAGATCGACCTGGAGCGGATCGCCGCAGATCACCATCCGGCTGCGCATTCCGAAGCGGGTGAGGAACATCTTCATCTGCGCGGGGGTCGTGTTCTGCGCCTCGTCGAGGATGATGAAGGCGTCGTTCAGGGTGCGTCCGCGCATGAAGGCGATGGGCGCGATCTCGATCTCGCCGGACGCGATCCGCCGCTCGACCTGCTCGGCCGGAAGCATGTCGTAGAGCGCGTCGTAGAGCGGCCTCAGATAGGGATCGACCTTCTCCTTCATGTCGCCCGGAAGGAAGCCCAGGCGCTCGCCCGCCTCCACCGCCGGCCGCGAGAGGATCAATCGGTCGACGGACCCGCCGATCAGCTGCTGAACCGCTTGGGCGACGGCCAGATAGGTCTTGCCGGTGCCCGCCGGCCCGAGCGCGAAGATCATCTCGTCGCGGCCCAGGGCCTCCATGTAGACGGCCTGCATCTTGGAGCGCGGGACGATCGTCTTCTTGCGGGTCCGGATCATCACCTTGGGCGGCTCGGCCACGTCCTTGGTGATGATCCCGTCGAGGGTCGGCTGGCCCGACATGGCGATGATCGCGTCGACCATTCCGGCGTCGATATCCTGCCCCTCGTCGAGCCGGTTGTAGAGGCCGAGAAGGACGTCGCGCGCCCGCGCCGCGTCCTCGGGCTCGCCCTCGATCTGCACCTTGGCCCCGCGCGCGGCGATATAGACTCCGAGCCGGTCCTCGATGGCGACGAGATTTCGGTCGAACTCGCCGAACAGGGGGCCGAGCAGATGCGGCTGCTCGAACTCGAGCTCCAGCCTGGCGCGAGGGGCCGCGGCGACGGCGGGGTCCGGGGCTTTCTTGGGCGGCATTACAGCGTCGCCCCAGCGGTTTCCCGGCGAAGGCCGGGACCCAGTCCTTCCGTCCGCGCCACTGGGCCCCGGCCTTCGCCGGGGAGCACGGCCCGGCCTGCCAGGCTGTTCGGCCCCGCCGAGACGATCTCGACCTCGATCATGTCCCCGATTCCGGCCCCGGTCTCGACATGGACCGACTGCAGCCACGGCGTCTTGCCGATCATCTGCCCGGGCCTCTTGCCCGGCCGCTCCAGAAGCACGCGGGTCCTCCGGCCCACGCTCGCGCTGTTGAACCCGAGCTGCTGCTCGTTGAGCAACGCCTGAAGCCGCTGCAGCCTCTCGTCCATCACTGATCGGGGCAGTTGATCCTCCATGGCCGCCGCGGGAGTGCCCGGGCGCGGCGAATATTTGAACGAGTAAGCCTGTGCGTAGTTCACCGCCCGGACGATTTCGAGCGTCGCTTCGAACTCGGTCCCGGTTTCGCCCGGGAAGCCGACGATGAAGTCGCCCGAGATCGCAATGTCCGGGCGAGCCGCCCGGACCCGTTCGATCAGCCTTAGATAGCTTGCCGAATCGTGGCTCCGGTTCATCGCCTTGAGCACCCGGTCGCTGCCTGACTGGACCGGCAGATGGAGGAAGGGCATCAGGCTGCCGATTTCCGCATGCGCCCGAATGAGGCCTTCGGCCATGTCGTTGGGATGGCTCGTCGTATAGCGGATCCGTTCGAGGCCCGGCAGCCGGTCGAGGGCCCGGATCAGTCCGTCCAGCCCCTGCGCGCGGCCGCCCTCGTCCTCGCCCGTCCAGGCATTGACGTTCTGGCCGAGCAGGACGATCTCCCTCGCCCCGGCGCCGACCAGCGCGCGCGCCTCGTCCAGCACCGCCGCCCACGGCCGGGAGATTTCGGCGCCGCGCGTATAGGGGACGACGCAATAGGTGCAGAATTTGTCGCAGCCTTCCTGAACGGTCAGGAAGGCCGACGGCCCCGGCCGGCGACGCGCCGGAAGCGCTCCGAATTTCGAGAGGAGCGGCATTTCCGTGTCGATGCCGCGCCCCCCGCGCCCGGCCTCGGCGACCAGCTCGGGAAGGCGGTGATAGGCCTGGGGCCCGACGACGATGTCGACGCTGGGCGCCCGGCGCGGAATCTCGGCGCCCTCGGCCTGCGCGACGCAGCCGGCGACGGCAATCATCGGCCGCGAACCGTCCTCGCGCTTCAGCCGGCCGATCTCGGAATAGACCTTCTCCGCCGCTTTCTCGCGGATGTGGCAGGTGTTGAGGACGACAAGGTCGGCGTCGAGGGAAGAGCCGGCCGGGGCCATTCCTTCGCCTTCGAGCAGCCCGGCCATGCGCTCGCCGTCATAGACGTTCATCTGGCAGCCGAACGACTTGATATGGAAGGATTTGGGGTCAGCTCGGGTCATCGCGCGGGCGCTATAGGCGATCCGCCGCGCCGCCGGAAGGGCTCAGGGCTTCGACGATTTCGCCGCGGGCGGCCAGCGCCAGCGCCTTGCGGTCGCCGCTGGCCGGGTCGACCGGCGCGAGGAAGTGCACGGAGACCGGGGTGGTTCCGGGCCGAGTCAGCACCTTCCTGACGTTGGCGAGGCCGGGTTCGTCACCGATCCAGGCGAGGTCGTGAGCGGCCGCCCCGTAATCGAGCGCGACCGGCTGGACCTTCACGCCGGGGAGCGGCGGGAAGAGCGCGGCGAGCAGGCTGGCCCGGAACGGCAGGACGCCGGGTCCGCCTTCCGTCGTGCCTTCCGGAAAAAGGGCGACGGGTTGCCCGCTCGCCAGGGCGGTCCGGAGCGAGTCGGCCTGCCCGCGCACGGCGGTTCGCTCGGCGCGGGCCACGAAGACCGTGTCGTTGAGCCTGGCGAGCCAGCCGACCACCGGAATGGCGGCCACTTCCGCCTTGGCGACGAAAGCCGTCCCGCTCGCCCCGGCGAGGACCAGGATGTCGAGCCAGCTCAGGTGATTGGCGAGGAACAGCACGTCCCGCTCCAGCGGCGCTCCAAGCACGCGCACCCGCATCCCCGCCGCGCGCGCGACCAGCCCGAGGAACCGGCGCGGCCAGGGAGACGGGCGGCGCAGGAGCCTCCACAGATAATGGAGGGGCAGGCAGACCAGCAGCGCCGCCACGATCGCCAGAGATCGGAGGATGAGGCGGAACACGTCCATCAACCTCTCCCGCTTTTCGCGGGAGAGGAGGGCTCCACCGCGAAGCGGTGGGAGGTGAGGGTCATGAGGCCGGTGTACAGACCCTCACCCTCCCGCTTCGCGGGCCCCTCCCTCTCCCGCGAAAAGCTGGAGAGGGTCCTCAATGGATCCGCCCTCAATATGTTTAGCTCTTGCGCCCCAGCGCCACGCCGTAAAGCTCCATCCGGTGGTCGACGAGGCGGAAGCCGAGCTTCTCCGCGATTCGGCGCTGAAGCGCCTCGAGCTCCTCGTCGACGAACTCGATGACCTTGCCGGTCTCGACGTCGATCAGATGGTCGTGATGGGTGGCGTCGGCGGCCTCGTAGCGGGCGCGGCCGTCGCCGAAATCGTGGCGCTCCAGAATGCCCGCTTCCTCGAACAGGCGGACCGTCCGGTAGACGGTGGCGATGGAGATTCCGGCGTCGATCGCGGAGGCGCGGGCGTGCAGGGCCTCGACGTCGGGATGATCTTCGGCTTCGGAAAGGACGCGGGCGATGATCCGCCGCTGCTCGGTGATGCGCAGCCCCTTCTCCGCGCACAGCGCTTCGATGTCGATCCTGCGGGTCATGTCCTACCCGCTTTAGCCGAATTGGCGCAGGGGTAAAGCCGCCGGGGCCCCGGCCCCGGCGTCCTTTGAACTTATTTCGCGACCTTGCCGGTCCGGCGGCGCTTGGTGCCCAGGCCGATCTTCTTGGCCAGGGTCCGGCGCTGCTCGGCATAATTGGGCGCAACCATCGGATAGTCGCCGTTCAGCCCCCACTTCTGACGATATTCGTCAGGGGTCATCTGGTAATGGGTCATCAGATGCCGCTTCAGCATCTTCAGCTTCTTACCGTCCTCGAGGCAGACGATATAGTCGGGCTTGATCGACGAGCGCACCGACACGGCCGGTTCCGGCCGAACCGGAGCCTCTTCGGGCTTGGCGCCCAAGCCGTTGAGCGCGTTGTGCACATTGGCGATCAGCTGCGGCAGGTCGTTGACCGCCACGCTGTTGTTGCTGACATGCGCGGAAACGATGTCCGCAGTCAGGGTAATCAGGGTTTCAGTGAGTTCGTTGTTCTCAGCCATGCTTTCGCCTACAAACTTTCTTCCACGGATGGTTGCGACTTGGCCCCTAGCCTGCGAATGGTCCGTTTTGGTGGTTTTTACAAGCGGAAATTAAACCGCAATCAAATTCAGTTCACGCATTCGAGTTCTTGGCGAGGGTGAGAGCGTCGAAAAGCTGGCCGTCGCGGCCGGTGTAATAATTCCGGCGGCGGCCCACCTCCCGGTAGCCGTTTCGGCTGTAGAGCCTAACCGCATGATTTCCCTCGCGCACTTCGAGATGGAGTTGTTCGGCTCCTTTACTGGCGGCAACCGCGCCAAAGCGGTCCAGGAGCATCTGGCCCACGCCTTTGCCTTGCGAAGACCGGTGGACCGCAAGCAACAGCAATTCAGCTTCGTCGCGGACGATCCGGCCGAGAGCGAAGCCGATCACGGCATGGTCCTGGCGGGCCAGCGACAGCCAGACGCCCGTCATCGGCAGCAGCCCGGCACATTGCGGAGCCGTCCAGGCCTCGCCGAAAGCGGGATCGAAGCTGTCCTCCATCACCCGCATCACCGCCGCCAGGTCCGCGGATCCGCCTTCGGTCACGGCGATTGCGCCGGTCACGGCATCGGCTTCGCGTCGGGGGCCCGGCCGTAAATCGGGCGGGGGGCGAGCGAACGCAAGGCGGAGGGCAGGAACCGGGCGTCGGATGCCCGGGGCAGGGCGTCGACGGCCTTCCCCGAGCCGCGCGCCGCGACCAGGGCGGAGGCTCCCGAGCCCGCGACGCGATCGGCGCGAATGGCCGCCCCCGCCTCCTCGGGCGGCAGGGAGCGGAGCGTGTCGAGCGGCCGCATCACGTCCTCGCCAAAAGTCTGGACGAAAAGCTGCCCGTGTCCGCCCTCGAGCGCAACCGCGATTTCGCCGCCCGCCCCCGCCGCAGCGGCGACCGCCGCCATCGAGGAATAGCCGGCCAGCGGCACGCCCCAGCCGATCGCCATTCCATGCGCCGCCGCCAGGCCGACCCGAACGCCGGTGAAGCTGCCGGGGCCGCAATCGACGAGTATCGAACAGGGCCGCCGGCCCGCCAGGAGCGCCTCGACCATCGGCACCAGCCGCTCGGCATGGCCCCGGCCGACCATCTCATGACGCTCGGCGACCAGGGCGTCCCCGTCGAGGAGCGCGACGGAGCAGGCGGCGGTGGCGGTGTCGATGACGAGGATCATTGGAGGCACAGACGTCGATGAAGGTCACACTGGCACCCTGAACTTGGTTCAGGGTCCAGTTCTCAACCCGCACTGCTGCTCGAAACTGGATGCTGAAACAAGTTCGGCATGACGCCCGATGTGGCGATGGACTTCAAACCGCCTCGACCGACTCGACCTCGGGCACATAATGTTTGAGCAGGCTCTCGATCCCCTGCTTCAGGGTCATCGTCGAAGAGGGGCAGCCCGAGCAGGCGCCCTGCAGGGCGAGGTAGACGGTGCCGTTGCGGAATCCCCGGTACACGATGTCGCCGCCGTCCTGCGCGACCGCCGGCCTGACCCGGGTCTCGATCAGCTCGCGAATCTCGGCGACGAGC
>JASLBD010000423.1 GCA_030146745.1 Allosphingosinicella sp.
CTCGACCATCACCTGCCAGCGGCCGGGCACGAGCTGGCGCTTCATGCCGCCGAGCATGAAGATCCAGATCAGGGCGAGGACGACGAGCATCCAAAGCGCGCTGTTGGTGAAGACGAACGGGCTCCCGTCCAGCTGGCCCGCCAGCGGGCTGATCTGGAACTGGTGCATCGGGTCGATCTTGCTTTCGGCCGCCACTCTTTACGTCCCTCGGCCCGTCATTCGGGCTTTTGCTTCGAAATCTTCCAAACTTCCCACATGGCGGCGCCGAATCCGAGGAACAGCATCGCCACCCAGATACCGCGGGTTCCGGCCGCCCGGTCGATCACCCAGCCAATCAGGGCGCTTCCGAGCGGATAGCTGAACATCACCGAGAGGATGCGCATCCCCTGGCGCTGGCCAGTCCGCGGCGGGCGCTGCTTCACGCCGGTCCTCGCAGCCTCCGCCGCATGCGCCGTTCGAAGCCGCTCTTCGAGCGAGTCGAGCCGCGCGTCCGGGGGAAGCTTCGGGTCCTGCCGTGGCTCGTCTTCCGCCATGTCTTTCTTCCATGGACGACCGCTCGAAAAAGCGGCGCGTATGAGGGTAGCAGGACATGCCGGCGAACGACCCCGCCGAGGCGCCGCCCCTTTAGGAAGGGGGGCGGGTCAAGTCAACACGGATGGTGCGGTGCAATATGTCCTCTCCTGCATTTGCAGGGGAGGGGGACCGGGCGAAGCCCGGTGGAGGGGCTCTTCCAACGCCCGAGAACCCCTCCACGGCGCTTCGCGCGGTCCCCCTCCCCGCGAAATCGCGGGGGAGGATTTTATGCCCCTAGCCGCAATAGGCCGGGAGCGGGATCGGGGTTGAGCCGTCGCGCTGGCGCCAGACGCCGTCGGGGAGGCGATAATATTGGCCCGGCGCGACCTTGGTGCGGAACAGCTCGCAGGCCGTGGTGGCGGCGACTTCCTCGATCTTGGCGCCGCGCTTGCCGGCGAGATCGGTGTAATAGGCTCGGCGCTTGATGTTGACCGAATCGACCTGGGCCCGGACGGCGGCGGGGGCGGAGCCGACGAGGCCGAGATAGCCGTCGGCCTGCTCGCCGACCTGGCCGGAGGCGCGAAGCTGGGCGGAGGCGTCCTGAAGCATTGCGTAAGCGGTGGTCGTGCCCAGCACGGCGCCCAGCCCGATGCTCGCGGCGAGGATCAGTTTCATATGGCGGCTCATGTCAAAACACTCCCGGATTTTCTTTGATGAGATCGCGCACGTCCTGTTGGAGACGGACGACGACCTCCTGCCTGATGTTGATATTGAGGTTGATCTCGATCGGCTTCTCCGGAGCGCTCACCTGAACGCACCCGGCCGAGCCGAGAACAACCGGCGCGGCGAGGAGGATCTTCATCCGTCTCATCGCGCCCTGCGTCGCATCGCCACGCATCAACGTCAACAACGACCGCTTCATCGCACAATCTCGCTTTCCTGGGGCTGAACGGGGGGAGGCTCGTCCGGGCGCCCGCGGATCAGCTCCGGGAGAGTCGACTGGATGAGCAAGGTGGGGTCGTGGAGCGAGCGCATCGTTCCGATGAGGGCGCGGAAGGGGCCCTTGACGGTGATGTTGAACTCGAACGGTATCCTGGCGAGCTGGCCGAGCGCGCGCCCGGCGATCATGCCCCTGATCCCGCCCGACGGAGCCGACGTCAGCACCGGATCGCGGGCGACCCCGTCGAGCTCGATGCCGGCGACGAACTCGCCTTCGAGCGAGCCGTCGAGGTCGATGACCAGCTTGGAATAGCGCATCGACTTCAGGGCGTCGAAGGCGAGCTTGCCGTAGACACCGAGCTGCTTGTCGGTGAGCTCGCCTATGTAGGAGAGGGTACCCCCTTCCGGCCGGGCGACGAGGCGGCCGCCGACGATCCGGCCGCCGCGCTCGTCGAAGACCATCGGGATTACCCCGTCGAACGTGCCGGTGGCGGTGATGTTGGCGAATTCCATCTTCTGGATGAAGAGGGCGGCGTCGAGGCCCTCGACGCGGAAGGTGAGGCGCTTGGCCGACGGCTTGGAGAAATCGAGCAATGTCTCCTCGAGGATCAGCTCGCCGCCCGCGAAGGGCCAGCGTCCACTCTCCACTTTGACCTGGAGGCCGGGAAGCAATTGATAGCGGAGGCGGCCGTCGAGCACGTCGATCCCGGCCCTCACGAGGCCGATCTGCGCCTCCTGGCCCGGAGCGCTGACGAGCCCGAGCAGATCGGTGAAATGAAGGCTGGTCGAAAGGCCCTCCACCGGACCGAAGGCGGCGGCGAAATCCATGTCGTCGGTCGAGAAGGTGCCGCTCGAGCGCGAGCCGGTCTCGTCCCAGCGGATCTCGCCCTGCCCTTTCAGGACTCCCTCGACCAGAGCGATCACTCCGGTGGTGAGCCGGGTGAGCTGCTCGGGCTGGTAATCCTTGTCGAAGCGTATGCCGGGGACGTCGAGGCCGGCGCGGCCGCGGCCGGTGGCGAGGTCGTGGCCGATATCGGCGCGGACGATGCGGGTTCCGGTCTCGGGATCGTCGAGCCAGCCGCCGGCTTCGATCCGGCTGTCGGCGAGGGTCAGCCGGAAGTCGCGGGTGACGAGCGGGTGGAAGCGGGGCGGAGCGGCCTCGTCGGAGACAAGCATCTCGCCGGCCATGGCGAGGTCGGCGCCCCTCATGCTCCAGGTCCCGGCGCCCCGGCTCATCAGCAGCGGGACGGCGGCGAGCTTGCCGGAGAGGCCGGCAAAGCGGCCCGCGACCCCGCCTTTTCCGAAATCGCCGGTGAGGGATCCCAGATCGAAGCGGTTGGCGGCGAGCCTTGCTTCCAGGTCCGAGGCCGCGAAGGTCGGGCCGGCTAGCCCGAAGCGCAGGCGGCTTGCGGCGACGCTGAAAGGCGAGGCGCCCAGCGTTCCGGCGAAGCGGGGCGAGCGAAGCTCGGCGCCGCCGGCGACCGAGCCGCCGGGAGTCTTCCAGACCAGGGCTCGCCCGGTCGGGCAGAGCGGCAGCATCGTCCGTCCGAGGCGCAGGGTGCCGACCTGGAGCGCCTCGAACCGCGCCGGCGTGCAGCTTGTCCCGAATGCGAAGCCGCCGCGCCCGTCGAATCGGCCGGCGACCGGAACGACCAGCCCGCGCACCCAACCCTTGTCCAGGGGCCCGTCGATCGTCGCCACCGTGGCGATCCGGGTCTCCCCGCCCGGCGCGGCGGTGAAGCTGATGTCGCCGAGCGCGAGCCTCGAATTCCCCGCCCGAATCGGCTGGATCCGGCCGGTGCCGCTTACCGGCCCTCCCGGCCGGGATTGGTCGAGGCTGAGCCTCATCGCCGGGAAGCCGCCGCCCGACATTGCGAGGTCGCCGTCGAGCCGGGTGAGGCCGCTCGGCCAGTAATAAGTGAGCCCCTGCCCTCTCCCAAGCTCGACCCGGGCGCCGCTCCGAGTGGCGGCGCTGAGCCGCTCGAAGCGGATTCCCCCGAAACCGCGGCCGTTGACGAGCCGGAGGGAGGCGACGGCGTCGAAGGCGCCGGAGGCGCGGGAGAGGGCGGCGGCGAGCGCGTCGCCCACCGGCTCGAGCGGAGTGCCTCCCGCCGAACCCAGTGCGGCGACGGCCCCGGCCAGCGGCCCGCGCGCGGACGCGCCCCGGGCCGAGGCATCGCCGAGCAGTGTGAAGCCGCCATTGTCCAGCGACAGTCCGTAGCGGCCCTCCATGGCCATCCGGGACGCCGTGACCCCGCCGACCCGGGCGGCGCCGGAGGCGAGGTCGAGAGCGCCGCGGGTCATCCGGGCATTGCCGTCGAGGCCGAGGCGCCCGCGCAGGCCGGTCAGCAGGGTCGAGCCGGCCTGGAGGCGGGCGGCGCGAAGGGCGGTCGTCCCCTTCCAGCTGTCGAGCGCGGGGGCGAGGGCGGCGTCGAGATCGGCGCCGATCCCGCTCACCGCGAGGCTGTCGCCGCAGGCCAGCCGGGCCGCCGAAGCGGGGCCCCGGAAGCTCGGCCTCAGATCCGAGATGGCGACGGCCCAGCGCCCTTTCACCGAGTCGAGCCGGCAGCTGCCCGGCCGAAGCGAGTGCGCCGCCGCCGCCATTCTGCCGCGGAAGCCGTCGGCGAGATTGCCTCGGCCTTCGAGCGCGATCCCGACCCGCCCCGCGGGCGTATCGAAGCGGATGCTGGTATCGGCGATGTCGACATTCTGGTCCGGGAACCGGAACGGCAGGCCGGTGGGGGGCGGAAGCAGCCGGTCGATCTCGCCGAAGCTGATCTTGCCGTTCCTGGCGAGTCGGGCGTTCAGCCGCACTCCGCGGGCGGTGATCAGGACCACCTTGGGCCGGCGCAGGCCCCAGCTCAGCCGAACCTCGACCCAGCGCGCGGTGAGATCGGGATTGCGCGGATCGCCGACGACCAGATTCTCCAGGCGCTGGGTGCGAAAGCCGATCCGCTTCACCTCGTAGGTGGCGCGGACGCCACGGCGGTCGAGCTCGCGCTCGATGAAGTCGGCGGCGATCGGCCGCCGCTGGGTCCAGGCGGCGAGGAGCGCGAGGAGGATTATGACGAGCAGGGCGAGCGCCGTCAGCCGCTTCACCGGGCGCCGCCGCGCCGTCGTTCCGGCCTCCTCCTCCACCGGCGTTCCTAACCTCCGTCAATCCGCTGCCGTTGCGCCTCCGTACCTTTCGGAGCGGCGAGAGCAAGGGTTTGCCTATGTCCCCCGCCAAGCTTAATCATTGCTGATGGCCGACGAGTCTCTCGACGGCCGCGGCCACCGGGCCCGGCTGAGGAGGCGCCTGTTCGAGGGCGGGCCGGAGGCTCTCCTGGAGCA
>JASLBD010000446.1 GCA_030146745.1 Allosphingosinicella sp.
TTCGGGCAGAAGCCCGTCGCGCGACATGACGAAGAAGATGCGGGTCTGGCCGAACAGCAGGATGAGGATGACCGACGGCAAAGCGATGAAGGCGGCATAGCCGATCAGATTGCCGATCGTGCCGTAGCCGATGGTGTGCAGTACGTGAGCCAGCGGCTCGCGCGAGCAGACCAGCATTTCGGTATATTGCGGCAGGGCGCACTGTCGGGCGAGCTCGGGGGTGCCGGTGCCGAGGGGCGTACCGTCAAGTCCCATGATCGGCTGGCCGCCCATCGCGCCGATCGCGCCGGCCGCGACCAGCATGTAGAAGATGGTGCAGATGAGCAGGCTTCCGATCAGGCCGATCGGAACATTGCGCTGCGGGTTCTTGGTCTCCTCGGCGGCGGTCGAGACCGCGTCGAAGCCGACATAGGCGAAGAACATCGTCGCCGCCGCCCCGACCACTCCGACGCCCGAGCCGAAGCCGCCGAACATGCCGCCGGGGGTGAAGGGCTCGAAATTCTCGGAGTTCATCACGGGGAGCGTCAGAACCACGAAGGCCGTGAGCGCGGTCACCTTGATCGCCACGAGCACCGTGTTGAACCAGGCGCTCTCCCGAGTCCCCACGACCAGAAGCAGCGTCATGAGCAGGGCGATGACGGCGGCGGGCAGGTTGACGAACCCGCCGGGCTGGCCGCCGAGGATCAGCGGCCCCGCCTTGAGCGCCGCCGGTAACTCTATGCCCCACGATCGGGCCAGGACCGTGTCGGTGAAATAGTTGGACCAGCCGACCGAGACCGCGGAGGCGCCGACGGCATATTCGAGCAGCAGCGCCCATCCGACCGTCCAAGCGAGGAACTCGCCGACGACCGTGTAACTATATGTATAGGCGGAGCCGGCCACCGGGATCATCGAGGCGATCTCGGCATAGCAGAGCGCGGCGACGACGCAGACCGCACCGGCGACAATAAAGGCGATGGTGAGCCCGGGACCCGCCTTCTGCGCTCCCACCGACGTCAGCACGAAGATGCCGGTGCCGATGATGCAGCCGACGCCGAAAAGGGTGAGCTGCAGCGCGCCCAGGGAGCGGTGAAGCGACTTCTTTTCGGCGGTGGCAAGGATGGCGTCGAGAGGCTTTACGCGCCCGAAAATCATATCCGTCCCCTTGTCGTCGTCGGCTCTTGGGCCAACCTGCGTTTGTTTGGCGGGAACCTAGCCATTAATCCCAGCAGCGCAAAGCCATAATGCATCAGCGCGACAGCATCGGGCCGAGCGGCCTTCCGGCGAAGACGTGGACGTGCAGATGGGGCACTTCCTGGCCCGAGTTCATGCCGACATTGGCGAGCAGCCGGTAGCCCGGCTCGACCAGGCCCTCGTCCCGCGCCACCTTGCCGACGGCGCGCACGAACCCGGCGATCTCCTCGGCCGAGCCGCGCTCCGAGAAATCGTCCCAGGAGACATAGGCCCCCTTGGGGATGACGAGGATGTGGACCGGCGCGGCCGGCGCGATGTCGTGAAAGGCGAGCGCGTGCTCGTCCTCGTAGACCGTCTTCGAAGGGATCTCGCCGCGCAGAATCCGGGCGAAGATGTTGCTGTCGTCATAGGGTCGGGTGGCGTCGATCGGCATGGCTTTCTCCTTCGTCCGCTCAACATCGGCAACCGGGCCAAGGCAAGCTCTCGCTTGACCCGCGCCCCCGCCTCGCTACCACATGAGGCATGCAAGGTGAGACGCCCGACAGCCTGATTCCCTACGACGAGATCGTTCAGGAGGCTCTGCGCGCCGTCGTCGGGCGGGTGCTGGGCGAGGTCGAGACCACCGGCCATCTGCCCGGCGAGCATCATTTCTACATCACCTTCAAGACCGGAGCGGCCGGGGTCGACATCCCGCGGCACCTGTCGGAGCGCTTCCCGGACGAGATGACCATCGTCATCCAGAACCGCTTCTGGGACCTGAAGGTGGGCGGGGACGGCTTCGAGGTCGGCCTCAGCTTCAACCAGGCGCCGGCGCGGCTGGTCATCCCCTTCTCGGCGATCACCGGCTTCGTCGACCCGGCGGTCAATTTCGCGCTCCAGTTCCAGGCGACCGCCGAAGAGGGCGGCCCGCAGGCGCACGAGGCGGCCGAGAACGACCCGCCGGCCGCGGAGCCGGTCGAGGACGGCTCCAACGTCGTCTCCGTGGATTTCAGCCGCAAGAAGTGAGCCCGAGGCGCCCGGCCCCGCCTCGGGCTCGGCCGGACGACCGCCGACATCACCCTCTCGTCGACGGCCGAGCAGATCCGGTCGCACAGGGCAGGCAGGTAAGGAAGTTCGTGACCGGCAGGAAGCCGGGCCATGCCGGCGCCGCTCCGTACAATTTCCACATAGACCGAATTTGGTCCAACAAATGGCGCCGGTGGCGTGAGCCCAGGCGTCATCGTCAGAGCGCCAGAGCCTTCAAGGCAGCACGTAGCCTTTCCGCCTGTCGTTCGGAGTCGGCCGGCGTCTCCAGCCTCGCCAGCAGCCTCCGCTGGCGGTTCAGCTTCGTCTCGATCCGCTTGGCCGCCACCTCATAAGCCTTGATCCGCGTTCGCCGGGCATGATTGGCCTTCTTCCCCACCGAGGCCCGTTCACGCTCGATCATGACGGCCGCGAGGCCGTTCAGGGTCTCCATCGCCGCGGCAAGGCCTTCCTCCACCCCCTGGGCGTGCCGCACCCGCTCCCGCGCATCCATCCCGCTTACCTCCATCGCGAACCGCCCAAGCCGCGTGCGAACGCCCGAAGCTCCCGTCTATACTTCCAGCCAGCGAAATTTTCCGCCGTGACCTGGAATTCCTCCGCGCCCCACCCGCCAGGCACGTGCCTGAGTTTTCCTCGGTGCCAGGCACGTAGGATTTCTCCTCGGTGCCAGGCACATGCCAGGCATCGGCTTCGCCGCCACATCCGCCCTTTTCTCGAAGGTCGAGCTTCACCTCGTCATCGCCGGCGCGGCGACGGACCGGAACCGGGATGCGCTGCGCTGGGCTCGCGAGGTGCTCGGCGAACGCGCGGCCCGGATCGAGATCGTGCCCGGCGATCCGGACGCGGTTCTCGTCGCGGCCGCCTCGCAATCGGGCGCCGACCTCGCCGTCATGGGCGCCTATGGACACTCGCCCTTGCGGACCCTGATTGTCGGCAGCACGACGACGGCTGTGATCCGGGGCGTCACCTTGCCCGTGCTGCTCTTCCGCTGATGGCCCGGCGGCAACGAGCAGGGAGGATGTCCGGGCGCGCAGGCAATGGCTATTGCAGCGCAGCGCCGGCGGCGCTCGCAAAGGGAGCGCGTCGCCGCCGCACTGCGCCGGCTCGACGAAGGCGAGTTCGGCTATTGCACCGCCTGCGGCGAGGAGATCGCGGCCGGATTGCTGGAGCATGACCCCAACGCCGCCCTGTGCATCACCTGCGCGAGCGAACGAGGCTGAGGCCTGTCCGGGTCAGGATGATCCCGGAATCCGCGACCGGCGTGGCTTACCAGCGGGTGCCCATCGGGCGGATCGCTCCGCGCCGCCCCGAGAAACGACGGAACAAATATCCGATTCCGGCTGCGAACAAGAGGCGCTTCAACATCTGCCATTCCCTTCGTAAGACTGTCGAGATCAGCGCTTCGCCTGGCCCTAAGTTCCGGCCGGATCGTGAGAATCGGGGACAATCGCCCGGGTTCCGCGGCAGTCTGCTCCCGCTTCCAGCTATGGGTGGGCGCCGGTGACAACGTGGCCGGCGGATCTTTTCCCGCGGATCTTTCCCCGCGTGACGGGCGCATTTCCCACCGCTAAAGGGCGGCCATGATCTCCACCGCCACCGCCCGCACCGAAACCGACAGCTTCGGACCAATCGACGTCCCCGGCGACGCTTATTGGGGCGCCCAGACCCAGCGCTCGATCCAGAACTTCCCGTTCGGCCCGCGCGAGACCATGCCGGTCGAGATCGTCCACGCCCTGGGCTTCGTGAAGCAGGCGGCGGCGCGGGTGAACGCTCGGAT